>JAURKF010000139.1 GCA_030831885.1 Flavobacteriales bacterium | reverse complement strand
TCGGTTAGTTTGGGCTCAGCCCGACTAAGAACAGAAACAGCCGCTTTAGCGGCCGTTCATACTTTCAATCTTCAAAATCAGACATCCTTACTATGATGCGTTTCATTTTCATTTTATGTTGGCTATGTTTAGCGTGTTCCGAAATCAACGCTCAGTTCAACGTCATACCTGAGCCAGATCAATGGAATGTTACCTCGTCACAGTTCATCCTAGATGAAAAAACGGTAATTGTTTCGAATGCAGGAGCTCGCAACGAGGCCAAATATCTGGCCGCTTGGCTGTCGGCGGCAACAGGCAAAGAATATGGCGTTGTGGATATGAATGCAATGCCAACGGAGAATTTCATCTTGATAAGCGGTTCGAAGAGGAGCAGTGAAATGACAGAAGAACGATTGAAGAGTTTGCCCGATACGCTTCGCAAACGTGTGTTACAAGCGGATAGATCCAGTTACCGATTAAATGTAACCGCGAAGGGAATTATCATCAATGCCGAGTTTGATCAAGGTGCGTTTTATGGAGTGCAAACCTTGCGTCAATTATTACCACTTTCTGCCGAACAGCGTCAATTGAAACTGCCTTATGCGCTTCGCAACATGAATATCAGCGACGGAGCACGTTTCCCGCACCGCGGTTTGTTATTGGATTGCTGCAGGCATTTTATGTCGGTCGATTTTGTGAAGAAATATATCGATGCTTTGGCCTACTATAAAATGAATGTGTTGCACTGGCACCTCACCGAAGATCAGGGTTGGCGCATTCAAATTGATAAGTATCCATTGCTAACCGAAGTGGGAGCCTGGCGCACAGAAAAGGATGGCAGTCGTTACGGCGGTTTTTATACGAAAGAGCAGATACATGAAGTAGTTGCATATGCAGCTGCGCGTCATATCACCGTCATTCCGGAAATTGAATTACCAGGGCATTCCACAGCTGCAATCGCGGCCTATCCTGCGCTTAGTTGCACACACGAAAAAATTGAAGTAGAGAACGACTGGGGCGTGTTTAAGGATATTTATTGCGCAGGCGATGATTACACCTTCGAGTTCTTGGAAAATGTACTTACGGAAGTTTGCGAGCTTTTTCCTTCACCATTCATTCATATCGGCGGCGACGAAGCACCAAAGTTTAGATGGGAACACTGCGAAAAGTGTCAGAAAAGAATGAAGCAGGAAAAACTGAAAAATGAAGCCGAGCTGCAAACCTATTTTATTGAACGTGTAGCAGCTTTTCTATCGAAAAAGGGAAAGCGAATTATCGGCTGGGATGAAATTCTGGAGGGCGGTATTCCTGCTGATGCAATGATCCAAAGTTGGCGTGGAATGGAGGGTGGAGAGCATGCGGCAAAGGCTTCACACGATGTGGTCATGTCGCCTACGAGCCATTGCTATTTTGATTATGGATTGAGTGCAACCGACCTCGAGGAGGTTTATTCCTTTGATCCAATCCCCTCGTCACTTTCCATGACTGAAGCAAAGTTTATACGTGGCGGTGAGTGCAATATGTGGACAGAGCACGCTCCACAGGAACTTGTTGATGGAAAGGTATTTCCGCGCATGCTGGCTTTGGCTGAAGTGCTTTGGACGTATCCTGAACAACGCAACTACGCTGCTTTTTACAAGCGTGTTGAAGATCATTATGCCCGATTGCGTGCTTTGAATGTGGCGCCCGGATTTCCGAAGGTGCCTGTTAGCCTTGAGGTAGAACAGCAGAATAATACCATGGTGGTCTCTCTAGTGCCGGCCATTGAGCCTATCGATATTCGGTATTCTATTGCTCCCATGGGTAACAGATCGGGTGATAAATATGGACCCTATGTCGACCCAATTATTGTTGATAGACCCATGTTGCTGTCATTAAAGGCACTGCTTGGAGAGTTAAGCTACAGCGAGCCTATGCGGTGGTGGTTTGAGCCGCACAAAGCATTGGGCGATTCAATTCGCCTATCCTACGAGCCATCGCCCTGGTACACGGGAGGCGGACACAATGCATTGGTGGATGGTCGGTTAGGTTCAACCAATTTTCGAGATGGTGCCTGGCAGGCTGTTCAGGGCAAAAACATGGAGGCTGTTATCGATTTGGGTGCTGCAACTGATGTAAGTGAATTGGAAACGCGCTGGTTTATGTACGGTAACGCTTGGATTTTCCTACCGACCACCGTCGAGTATTTCTTAAGTGATGATGCAAAGAACTGGAAGCCCGCAGGTAAAGTAGATGCTGCAACTGATGAACGCAAAGAGGGTGAGTTTTTTGAATCCTACGCGTTAAAGCAAGTGCATGAAAAAGCACGTTACGTGAAAATGGTAGCAACTAACCATGGCCCATGTCCCCAATGGCACGACGCTCCAGGCGAACCTTCTTGGTTGTTTTGTGATGAATTGGTTGTGCGCTAATCGCTATAAGTGCATAAATTCCTTCTTAGCCTTCAATTGCTCTTCACTTTCGCGATGCTCCGGATCATCCACGCAGCAATCGACCGGGCAAACGGCAGCGCATTGAGGCTCATCATGGAAGCCTACGCACTCGGTACACTTATCCGAAACGATGTAGTACACATCCATGCTAACAGGCGACTGATTCGAGTCGGCATCGATTTCGATGGCCTTACTAAGGGGAGTAAATATGCCTCGCAGGCCGGTGCCTTCCGAGTATTTCCATTCAGCTCCACCTTCATAAATTGCGTGGTTAGGACATTCTGGTTCACATGCACCACAATTGATGCATTCGTCGGTAATCATGATTGCCATAGTCGATACGTTCTAATTTTGCGGGACAAAAATAACACCTAGTGAAGTATGCGTAAACCATCGGAAAATCGAATTCGGGCTATCGACCAATGGGGTCGCATATTTGGGTTGCTTGCCTCTTCCAGAGAGTGGCCTGGATACGAATCCGGACTTACTGTCGAAGAATTCACGCATTTCAATTCTCTGATGGATGCGCACATCCATCACAACGGGTGGTTTACCAGAAACAATATTGAGAAAGCTTTGTTCGCATGGAGTAATGAGCTGCGTGCCCATCGTTTACAGGAATGGCTTAATCGCTACCCGCTGAATAATCTAGGCTCTCCGCGAAAGGTTGGTGTAATATGCGCAGGTAACCTCCCTCTTGTTGGGCTTCACGATGTGCTCAGTGTGTTGCTAAGTGGTCACAAAGCTTTCATAAAACTCTCTTCGGATGATAACTTGCTCATGCCTGCGTTGCTCAACTTGCTTCTGAAAATGGATGATACGTTTGCGGATCAAGTCCTATTTGCTGATGGAAAAATGAACGATATGGATGCTGTCATTGCAACAGGAAGCAACAACACCTCGCGCTATTTCGAGCAGTATTTCGGGCATATACCGCATATCATTCGGAAGAGTCGAACGAGCGCAGCAATTCTATCGGGAACTGAGACCGATGGTGAGCTTGAAGCACTTGGTCATGATGTGTTCGATTATTTTGGTTTGGGCTGTCGCAATGTTTCTAAAATCTACCTGCCTGAAGGATTTGATTTAGATAGATTATTCAATGCGTTCTTCTCCTTTAGAGAAATAATTAACCATCATAAATACGCTAATAACTACGATTACAACAAGGCGGTTTGGTTGCTCAACCGTGAAAGCTTGCTCGACAATGGATTTATACTATTCAAAGAAGACAAAGCACTTGCGTCACCAACTGCATCCATCTACTATGAATTCTATAAGGATGACAAGCAATTGAGGAATGAACTTAAACTTCGCGAATCGGAGATTCAATGCATAGTAAGCAGCAGCGATATTCCGTTTGGGCAAAGTCAGCAGCCGGCTTTGTGGGATTATGCCGATGCAGTAGATACAATGTCATTTCTCACGTCTATTTAATCAGCAATCCTTGAATGGACAATTCTTTCCTAAAAGTCAAATACACTGTA
>JAURKF010000138.1 GCA_030831885.1 Flavobacteriales bacterium | reverse complement strand
GCTGAAATCCTTTTTGGAGGCAAGCGATAACGCCGAGCTGCAGCACCTTGGTGCACAACTCAACACCTGCGATGCAGTGCGCATGCGCATTGCTCGAGAGCTTCATGCCGACGCACCGATGGCCATGAACAAAGGAAGCGTCATCGCTTATGGTGTGGATGCCCAACTGGATGAATACCGCGGTTTGGTGCATCATGGCAAGGAATACTTGCAAAAAATTCAAGACCGCGAAAGCGAACGAACAGGCATTCCATCGCTGAAGATTTCATACAACAATGTTTTCGGCTACTACCTCGAAGTGCGCAACGCGCACAAAGACAAAGTGCCGAATGATTGGATACGCAAGCAAACGCTCACACAGGCTGAGCGCTATATCACTGAAGAGCTGAAGGAATATGAAAGCAAGATTCTGGGTGCAGAAGAGAAAATGTCATCTATAGAATTGCGCTTGTTCAACGAGCTTGTTGCGGCGGTCGCTGAGTTTACCGCTGCCATTCAATTGAATGCACAAATCATTGCACAGCTCGATGCACTGATGAGTCTTGCAAATGCTGCCTTGCGCAATGGCTATGTGCGTCCTTCGATAAATTCAGGAACTGTTTTGAAGATTGTGGAAGGACGTCATCCTGTGATTGAACTTGCATTGCCTCCGGGCGAAACCTATGTGAGCAACGATGTGTACCTCGACAACGACACGCAACAGGTGATGATGATTACAGGGCCCAACATGTCGGGTAAGAGCGCGGTGTTGCGTCAAACTGCGCTCATTGTGATTATGGCGCAGATGGGAAGTTTTGTACCTGCGCGTGCTGCCGACATCGGTATCGTTGACAAAATTTTTACACGAGTAGGAGCCAGCGACAACATCAGCAGTGGCGAATCCACATTTATGGTTGAGATGAATGAAACTGCGAGCATCCTCAACAATCTTTCAGACCGAAGTTTGGTGTTGTTGGATGAGATAGGCCGTGGTACTTCGACATACGACGGCGTAAGCATTGCATGGGCCATTGCCGAGTATTTACACGAGTATCCAAAGGCACGAGCTAAGACCTTGTTCGCAACCCACTATCACGAGCTCAACGACATGTGTAACCGCTTTCCGCGCATTCACAATTTCAATGTGAGTGTTAAAGAAGTGGGCAATAAAATCATTTTCCTACGCAAGCTTCAACAGGGTGGAAGTAATCACAGTTTTGGTATTCACGTTGCTCGTATGGCGGGCATGCCGGTGCGTGTAGTGGAGCGCGCAAAAGAAGTGCTGAAACACCTTGAGCAATCACGCACGCAGGGATCGAACGATTCAGCGCAATCAGTTGCTGCAATGAGCAATCAACCTGCTGCACAGCTGAGTTTCTTTCAACTCGATGATCCGTCCCTCGCTCAAATACGCGAGGAAATTCTCAACATCGACATCAACAACCTCACACCTGTGGAGGCGCTGATGAAGTTGAATGAGATTAAGAAGATTGTGAAGGGGAAGTAATGAAAGTGAGTAATGACTAGTGACTAATGATGCGAGTTCTGCACTACTCACTAGTCACTAGTCACTGGTCACTAGTCACTAATAATTTACATTTCAAACGTGTCCATAAACTTCGTCGTAAAGTCTCCTTCGCGGAACTTTTCGTTCTTCATCAATTTCTGATGAAACGGTATGGTCGTCTTGATTCCTTCTATGATATATTCATCCAGCGCACGCTCCATTTTGGTAATGGCTTCTTCGCGCGTTTGTGCTACAACGATGAGCTTAGAAATCATTGAGTCGTAGTGTGGAGGGATAACGTAGCCCGCATAGGCGTGGGTATCCAAGCGAACGCCGTGTCCACCGGGTGAGTGATATGAAGTGATTTTTCCTGGGCTCGGCGCGAAATTCTTGTATGGATCTTCTGCGTTGATGCGGCATTGAATAGCGTGCATCTTCGGGTAGTAGTTACGTCCCGAGATAGGATCGCCAGCAGCTAACTTGATTTGTTCTTTCACCAAATCATAATTGATTACTTCTTCGGTGATGGTGTGTTCTACCTGAATACGTGTATTCATTTCCATGAAGTAGAAATCTCGGTTTTTATCGACTAGGAATTCTACCGTTCCAACGCCTTCGTATTGTACCGCCTCTGCTGCTTTGATGGCAGCTTGTCCCATCTTCTCTCGCAACTCATCGGTCATGTAAGGAGAGGGTGTTTCTTCCACCAACTTTTGGTGACGACGCTGAATAGAGCAGTCGCGCTCACTGAGGTGACACGCCTTGCCATATTGGTCGCCGGCAATTTGTATTTCGATATGGCGAGGCTCTTCTACGAATTTCTCCATATACATCCCGTCATTGCCGAATGCGGCCAACGCCTCGCGCCGTGTTTTTTCCCATGCGTCGCGTACATCGTCGTCGTTTTTGCAAATGCGCATACCCTTACCACCGCCGCCGGCTGTGGCTTTCATCATGATGGGGTACTTGATTTTGTTCGCTATTTCAAGCGCATCTTCTAGGCTATCGAGCAATCCGTCGCTACCGGGAATGGTAGGAACGCCTGCATCTTTCATGGTCTGCTTGGCGCTCGACTTGTCACCCATGGCCTCAATCATCTCGGGCGATGCACCGATGAACTTGATGCCGTTTTCCTTGCACACTTTCGAGAAGGTTGCGTTTTCGGAAAGGAATCCGTAACCGGGGTGTATAGCGTCGGCGTTGGTGATTTCTGCTGCCGCGATGATGTTTGGGATTTTCAGGTACGACTCTTTGCTGGGCGCCGGACCAATGCAAACAGCTTCATCTGCGAAGCGCACATGCAGGCTGTCGCGGTCGGCAGTAGAATATACCGCCACGGTTTTGATGCCCATTTCCTTGCAGGTGCGAATAACACGAAGTGCGATTTCACCGCGATTGGCTATCAATATTTTCTTGAACATGATTTCTTGTTTCGTGGGTGTGTAGTCAATAGCAGGCGGATACTAATCCGCTCGCGAAACATGCATAAATGCAATTAGGCAGGTTCAACCAAAAAGAGTGGCTGGTCGTATTCCACCGGAGTACTGTCGTTTACAAGCACTTTTACGATGGTTCCCGAAACTTCCGATTCGATTTCGTTGAAAAGTTTCATGGCCTCGATGACACATACGGTATCTCCTGCCTTGATGGTTTGGCCTACCTCAACGAATGAAGGCTTGTCGGGCGCGGGTGAACGGTAGAATGTACCAATCATAGGTGAGCGAACTTCGATGGTATTGCCTTTTGGCTCGGCAGCAGCAGGTGCTGCAGCGGGAGCGGGCGCAGCGGCTGTTGCCGGCGTAGCAGCAGATATAGCAACCGGAGCGGCTGCGGGAGCCATTACTTGAATTACTTCTTGCACTTTACCCTTGGCTTCCTGAGCCTTGATGGTAATCTTGAAGTCTTTTTGCTCGATGGCAACTTCGCTGACGCCGCTTTTTGAAACGAACTTAATCAGCTCCTGAATTTGTGAAAGATTCATGTCCTGGTTTTCATTAATAAACTCTGATTCTTCTGCCTTAGCGGTTGAAGCCGGAGTCGTTTTGGATTTATTTGTCTTTGCCAAAATTAAACGTTTTAAGTTGATGCATTATGAGGGCGTGTTGTAGGCCCATTTCACATACACCGCGCCCCAGGTGAAACCACCGCCAAAGGCCGCAAGTATGATATTATCTCCTTTGTTCAATTGCTTTTCCCAATCCCATAAACACAGAGGAATGGTACCGGCAGTGGTGTTGCCGTAGCGCTGTATGTTAACCATCACTTTTTCCGGTCCTACACCCATTCGGTTGGCCGTGGCATCGATAATGCGCAAGTTGGCCTGATGCGGAACTAGCCAAGCTACGTCGTCGGCGGTAAGGTTGTTTTTCTCCATTATTTCGGCAGAAACATCCGCCATGCCTTTCACGGCAGCTTTGAAAACAGGCTGACCATCCTGGAAAACGAAGTGCTCCTTCTTGTCGACCGTTTCGTGCGAAGCCGGGTTTACCGATCCGCCCGCTTTCTGATAAAGGTATTGGCGACCGCTGCCATCTGTTCTCAATATGCTGTCGAGCACTCCGGTGTTATCGGAAGCGGGTTCCAGCAGAACTGCGCCGGCAGCATCACCAAAAAGAATGCATGTAGCTCTGTCGGTATAATCGACAATACTCGACATTTTGTCGGCGCCAACAATGACTACTTTTTTGTATTTGCCGGTTTCGATAAACTGAGAACCGGTGGCCAACGCAAAGAGAAATCCGGAGCATGCAGCATTAATATCGTAGCTCCATGCATTCACGGCGCCAATTTTATCGGAAATAATATTGGCTGTGGCCGGAAACACGTGGTCGGGCGTTACGGTAGCACAAATTAGCAGGTCGATTTCCGAAGCGTCTATTCCGCGCTTGGCTAATAGACCTTTCACAGCTTCAGCGCCCATGTCGCTAGTTCCTAGGCCTTCCCCTTTCAAAATGTGTCGCTCTTGCACCCCTGTGCGCGTGCGAATCCACTCGTCGGTAGTATCAACCATCTTTTCAAGGTCGTAGTTGGTAAGCAGGTCGGGGGGGAGATAACCGTGAACGGCGGTGATGGCGGCGGTGATTTTTGACATAAATGCGATGAATTCGAAAAGAAATGTCGGCAAATGTAACAAGGGAAGAGGATTGTAGGATAATCGGATTGTAGGGACGCCTTTGCTTTATCATGAAATAGTTAGATGCTGAAAAGCAGATTTCTCAATACATAACTTCCTTGCGGCCGATTATGCCTAAAGTGATAGTTTTGGGAGCTAGATGGGCAACCGGTAAGCCGAAGTCATGAGGACTCATCTCCCCCTTCAATCCTTCAATCCTACAATCCTTCAATCCTACAATCCTTTTTCCTTGCAATTGTGAAAAAATGGATTACTTTTGCCGTCCGTTTTTGAAATTCGGTCATCGTGAATAAACTAAAGGAATACCGCATACCCTATTTGGGTTTGAAGGCGGGAAACCACCGATACGAATTTCATTTGACGGATGCGTTCTTTGATCAGTTCGAGTTTTCAGAAATTCAAGGTGCAGACCTACAAGTGGAAGTTGACCTTGAAAAGCAAAGCACTATGATTGTCATTCAGACGCGGCTAGGCGGAGGAGTGCATTCGGAGTGCGATCATTGTGGTGATCCGCTGCCGCTTCATATTCGAACAGAGCAACAACTGGTTGTGAAGTTTGGAAACGAAACAAGCGAACAGGATGACGACATTTTGATTTTGGGCCCCAACGAGCATGAAATTGATTTGTCGCAATACTTTTACGAATATGCCCATTTGGCATTGCCGGCACGGAAAGTTCACCCATCGGAAGCCGATTGCAACCAGCAGGCGTTGCAGCAATTGGCAAAATACAAGGTTGACCAAACTGCCAACACGCAATGGGCGGCACTGAAAAACTTAAACTACGAAGACCCGGAAGACAATGAATTTTTTGACGAAGAAGAATAACGTTTTAATACCATACTGAAATGGCACATCCCAAACACAGGATCTCGCAAACCCGCCAGGCCAAGCGCAGAACACACTACAAAATTGAAGCTCCGAATGTGGCTACATGCCCAACAACCGGACAGCCTCATTTGATGCACCATGCGCATTGGTATGAAGGCAAGCTATACTACAAGGGTAAAGTGGTTGCTGAAAAAGAAACAGCAGAGAAGGCATAATACCGATTCTTTCACAAAATACTAGGCCGGCCGCACAACAGCGAGCCGGCTTTCTTGTTTCTACCAATTCCCGACTGTGGTTCAAGATTCAACCTTTATGATTATGTTAGCACACTCGGGAGGAGTTACAAACTGATGGACCAATAAAATTCAATGCTATGAAATATTCCTTGTTTCTAATGCTGATATTTTCTGCGCTTACCGCATTGAGAGCGCAGACGGATATTACTCCTATTGTAACGGCTGCCCTTAAAAAGGGCGATGCGGCAACGATAGCCTCACACCTCATGCCTCAAGTGGAATTGACTCTATTAGGGAATGAAGGTGTATGTGATAGGACGAAGGCACAACAAATGCTCTCAACTTTTTTTAGAGAAAATCCTCCACAGGCTTTTACAATTAAACATCAAGGGACATCCAAACTTGATGATCAGTTTCGTATCGGTGAGTTAACAACCGCCAAGGGAATATTTCGCGTAACGTTTTTCATGAAGAAAAACAATAACGCACTTCAAATCAAACAACTCAAAATTGAACCGGCCTAATGTGAGTCGGCTTATCCATTTAATAGGATGAATGTTTCTGCTGCTGTCGGCACTTTCGATGTCGATGATTTTATACGTCGCGCACTGTCGGAAGATCTGGGCGATGGCGATCATACTACGTTATCAACAATTCCTGAAGATGCTCACGGAAAGGCTCGGCTGCTTGTGAAGCAAGAAGGTGTATTGGCAGGAGTCGAAATTGCTCGCTCTGTGTTTTCCCAAGTAGATCCAAACTTGAAGTTCGAACAAGTGCTTTACGACGGTGCACTCATCAAGCCAAGTGATGTTGCCTTTTATTTAGAAGGTTCTTCGCGCAGCATTACCATCGGTGAAAGACTTGCGCTCAATTTCATGCAGCGTATGAGTGGTATTGCTACCAAAACACATCGTATTCAATCACTCATTGCTGATACCAAATGTAAACTGCTCGATACGCGCAAAACCACACCATGCTTTCGATTCTTCGAGAAGGAGTCGGTGCGCATAGGCGGCGGAGTGAACCACCGTTTCGGCCTGTACGACATGATATTGGTAAAAGACAACCATATCGACTTTGCTGGTGGTGTAAATCAAGCATTGTCGAAAGTGAAAAGGTACCTGGATCAAAGCGGTAGGTCTCTGAAAGTTGAGGTGGAGGCACGAACGATGGACGAAGTAAAACAAATAGCCGATTCAGGTATTGCATTTCGCGTATTACTCGATAATATGTCTCCTGCTCAAATTGCAGAGGCCGTGCAATGGATAAACGGATCTATGGAAACTGAGGCTTCAGGAGGTATAACGGAGATAAACATCCGAGAATACGCCTTGGCAGGGGTTGACTATGTATCGATGGGGGCACTTACGCATCAGATACAATCGCTCGACCTAAGTTTAAAAGCTATGTAAAGCGATTATTCCATCTACTTTTGCCGCGATGTCATTTGAGAAGCCAACATGGAAATCGAAGGTGCGCAACATGCCGGTAGTTGTCAGAACCGTGCATTATCTTGATACAGTTCGACCTCCCGGATTCCAAGGCCTTTCAATTTGGTATGTCTCCTCTTTTTTTACAGAGTCTATTGTTAAGGGACAATTGGCCACCAGAGCATCGGCGATATCATTTCGAATTTTCTTGGCGTTTTTTCCGGCAATTATCATTTTACTGACTCTCATTCCGTACATACCGATTGATGATTTTCAGAAATCGCTGTTTGATAGTATTCGTGGTTTTTTTCCGGGAGATACGTTCAGT
>JAURKF010000137.1 GCA_030831885.1 Flavobacteriales bacterium | reverse complement strand
CAATGCCGCAATGTGTTTGATAATGTGCGCGTGATACTTGAAGAGAATGGAAGCAAGTGGGAAAACCTAGTAGATGTGACTGTTTTCCTTGTCAATATGAAGCGAGATTTCCACGCCTACAATAAGCTTTACGCAGAATACTTTAAAGATGCGCAACCATGCAGAACAACCGTTGAGATTAACGCTCTGCCATCGCCGATTGCTATAGAACTGAAGTGCATTGCAACAATTGATTGAGCGGCGCGTTGCTTTGGCACAACCATTGAAAACGCCCAAGCATGAAAACGCCTATTCTTCTTTTTGTCGCGTTAATCGGTGTGTTAACGCTCCAATCTCAGGTTAAGCCTGCTAAAGCGAACGTTGATAATCTGCCTGATCACGGATTTCGCAATTCACCCAATTATGCTTTCATGGCGGGCGAACAACTCACTTACCGAATACACTACGGCTTCATAGATGCTGGAAGCGCTACTCTCAAAGTTGAGGATAGCCCTTATAAATTCGCCGGACGCGATGCCTATAAAATCGTAGGAACCGGTCGAAGTGTTGGCTCCATTGACTGGGTTTTTAAAGTTCGAGATCATTATGAAACGCACATAGACAAGCAAGGAATGTTTCCTTATCGCTTCCTGCGTAATTGTGACGAGGGTGGATATCGCATACAACAAGACTACACATTTTTTCCCGAGAGAAGAGCGTTCAAAAACCTGAAGGGTGAAGGATATAAATCACCCGAATTCGTGCAAGACATGTTGAGCTCTTATTACTATGCGCGCACATTGGACTACAGCTACGCTCGTGTAGGTGATGTGTTCACTATTACAGCTCTTGTAGACGACGAGATTGTTCCATTGAAAATGAAGTTCATTGGTCGCGAAACAATCACTATTGATGCGGGCACATTTAGATGCCTGAAGTTTGTGCCAGTGGTTCAAAAAGGTCGCGTATTCAAAAAAGAACAAGACCTCATGGTTTGGATTACTGACGACTTGAACCACATTCCTGTATTGGCGCAAGCGGAAATATTGGTGGGTTCCATTAAAATGGAATTGCAGTCTTTCAGTGGAGTGCGCAATGCTATGGCAAAATTGTAAGCAAGTGCCGAGTTACATTTGCGCAAAAAATCTGCTGAATGTCTTATCAAATTGATTCTTACTCTTTTCAAGGAAAACGCGCATTGATTCGCGTCGATTTCAATGTTCCGCTTAACGAGCAATTTCAAGTTACGGATGACACACGCATACGTGCTGCGTTGAAGACTATTCGAAAAGTAGCAAGGGAAGGAGGTAAGGTTATTCTGATGTCGCACCTTGGACGACCCAAAGGTGGGCCTGAAGAGAAGTATTCGATGAAACACGTGCTGGCGCGGTTGTCTGATTTGCTTGAACAACCTGTGGCGTTCGCAGAGGACTGCATAGGAGATAAGGTTAGAACAGCTGTTGACGGGATGAAAGAGGGCGATGTGTTGTTGCTTGAAAACCTTCGTTTTTACAAAGAAGAGGAATTAGGCGATGAATTTTTTGCCGGACAACTTGCTGAGAATGGCGATGTTTACATCAACGATGCATTCGGCACGGCGCATCGCGCGCACGCGAGCACTGCTGTAATTGCGCGCTTCTTTCCAACCGATAAATTGTTTGGGTATTTAATGGAAGATGAGGTACAGAGCATTGATCGCGTATTGAATTCGACCGCAAAGCCTGTAACGGCAATTATCGGAGGTAGCAAGGTGTCCAGCAAGATTACCATTCTTGAGAATCTCCTCAACCGCGTCGATAACATTATCATTGGCGGGGGTATGGCATATACCTTTTTTAAGGCCATGGGCGGCGTGACAGGAAACTCACTCGTTGAAGATGATAAGTTGGAGATGGCGCGCGAGCTCTTGGAAAAGGCAAAAACAAAAGGGGTGAATGTGTATCTACCCGAAGACTCGATAGTTGCCGATGCGTTTTCGAACGACGCACAAATCGCTATATCTGAGAGCCGGGGAATTCCTTCGGGTTGGATGGGGTTGGATATTGGAAAAGCGTCAGTTGCTCGTTTTGAAGAGGTGATACTTCGCTCGAAGGTTGTATTGTGGAACGGGCCGATGGGTGTTTTTGAAATGCTGAATTTTTCACATGGAACGATAGCGGTTGCTAACGCATTGGTGAAGGCTACACAGAATGGAGCATTCACGCTGGTAGGTGGCGGCGATAGTGTTGCGGCTATCAATCAATTTGGTTTGGCTGATAAAGTGAGCTACGTGAGCACCGGAGGTGGTGCGATGCTTGAGGCGCTAGAGGGTATTGATTTACCGGGGATTGCTGCGATTAAGTAGTAAGTACAAAGGACTAAGTACGGATACGCATAGAGATTGCTTTATAACCACTTTTCCCAACGGTACTTTGTACTTCTTAATTAGTACTTTGCCGAATCAAGAAGCACTAATGAACAACCACTACTTCCGCACTACTGAGCAGCAAACTCAATAAACAGCAACACATCTTCAACCCCGATGTATCCATCGCCGTTGAGGTCGAATGCTGAGCAGTTTTCCGTGCAACCGTAATTATCGAGCAGCAGTTGCATGTCTGTTTCGTTGACGGTGCAATCTCCATCAAAATTGGCGGGTGATGTATTGGTGTCCGGAACCGAAACAGTGAGCGTTATGTAGTTGCTTACACCGCAGTCATTTTGTGTTTGTATGCTGATGAAAAAGTCTTGCGTTCCGGCTGTGATTGCAATGGTTTGATCATTCAAGCTTGTGATGGTTCCTGTGGTTTGCCAGTTATAGTCTGTTGCGTTTTCATCGGCTTGAACGCTGTATGTCGCGGTTGTGCCTTCGCACAGCACGGTAGGTCCGTTAATGGCAAATACACTGTCTACGCGTTCGGTTACGCTCAAGCTGATGCTAACAGAATCCGTTATGCCACAAGCATTGGTAACTGTGACTGTAGCAAGACCGCCGTTAGCATTTGGCAATGGCTGAATGATGCGATTGTTTTCCGCGCCGGTCCAACCTTCGGGTAATTGCCATTCGTAGCTAATGGCTCCTGCAACTTGCTCGCACACCAGTTGTCCATAAACACCTTCACACCATTGTTGGTCGCCCGTAATGTTGCCAAGTTCAAAGGTGCCACAGCCAAGCTCTGTGCGATACATATCGCCACCGGAGCCGATGTAGCAATAATTATCGGTGAAATGAGCTGTTGATGCGCCCAGGTTGCTGAGATCGTTTTGTAGCAGAATGTCCCACGTATTGCCACCATCTTCTGTTTTATAAAGACTGGCATAACTTGTTACGCAAAAGCCAAGGTTTTCGTTATAGAATTTTACATCGAGTATCGAGCCTCCACTTATGAATATAAAATCCCACGTATCGCCGCCGTTCAACGTTCGATATACACCGCTCTCACCTCCCACAAAACCAATGCTGTCATTGTAGAAGTAGATGTTCGAGCCAATAACTCCGTTGTGGTATTCCCAAGTGTTACCACCATCAAAAGTCTTGTAATACGTGTCGCCACCGGCCTGTACATTTCGAACGGCAATACCGCGCTGACTATCGATAAAATGAATATCGCTTGCGCCGATATTCGTGCCGCAGGTAAAAGAGGTTCCACCGTTGGTCGTTTTACAGATGTTCGACGCACCCCCAAAGCCGCCTGCAAATCCGGTTTGTGTATCAATAAACTCGAGGCAGGTAGCTGTGAGTGTTGGCGAAGTGCTGTAAGTCCACGTCTGTCCGCCATTGGTCGTTTTACCCAAACTGGTCGTATTGAGCACATAGCCCACTTGGGGCGTTGGGAAATCGACGGCATACCAACCGCCGGTTGTAGAGGTTTGACGGATGTTCCAAAGCCTTCCGCCGTCTGAGGTTTGTGCAATACCACCATAGAAAGTTCCTCCGGATGCAAATGAAACTACGGTTCCTTGTGTATCTGACAAAAACTGCAAAGCGGTAACACCTCCGCCGGGAGCTGCGTTTTTGATGACGCTCCACGACGAACCGTCGTTTATGCTTTTATGAATCTGCATTTTACCCATCATGTATGATGCTGTTGAAGAAACGTGATCCCCACAGTAAATATCACCATCACCCAAGGCTGTTTGGTTCTGCCATGTCTGTCCGTAGTTCGTCGTTTTAACGAAAACACCCATGTTACCTGCGGCGTACCCTTGTCCACTCGAACCCATGTTAATAACATAAAAGTAGCTGTTGGCTGCAGAATAAACCGTATTCCAGCTAAGCCCACCATCGGTTGTTTTAGCGATTACGCCCCCGCACGTGAAGCCTGTATTGGCATCAACAAAATGAACACCTTGAAGGCTAGCTGTTATATTGGTTGTGATGACCGACCAAGAATCACCACCATCTGTTGTTCGGAGTATGGTGCCGAACCAACCTACAATAGTTCCATTGTTTTCATCTGTAAAATGGACACCATACAATCGGTTCGTGCTTCCTGTGGGAATAAGTGTCCAGGTGGTACCAGCATCGGTTGTTTTCAGAATAGTGCCACTTTCACCTGTTACAAAACCGGTTGTCTCATCAATGAAATGGACATTATAAAGCCACTGTGTTGTAGGTGGATTGACGTTTGACCATGTATTGCCGCCATCCAACGAGCGGAACAAATCGCCATTACCCGCGGTAATGAAAATCAAGTTGTCTGTTACCCATTCGACATCCGTGGGATTACTGTTAACCGCCGGTGTCCACATGTTTTCCCATGTCTCACCACCATCCACGGTGCGAAATACTTTTTTTGTTGATAAGATTACGGCTATGCCCCGTTGTTCGTCGAGAAATGAGCAACCACGCACTTCGCTATTGGTTTTAATGGGGGTTAAGTATTCCCAGGCCTGCGCGTGAGCGTATGATACCCACAAAAGGCAAATCGCAATGGAGCTAGCAGTGTTCTGCAACAGCAGCCGCATCGATTGAGTGATGTGATTCATGAAAAATCGCCTTTCCGTTTTTAATAACTATAACCTGAGGACTTTCGTGATGCACGTTGAGTTGCGTGGCAATGGAATCTGAAATATCCCGATGACTTAGCAAATCAAGAAACAGCAGTTCGGCATTAGCAGGAATAGAATCGATTTGTTCTTCGAATTGTTGCAGCACCATTTTACTGATGATGCAGCGCGTGCTGTGCTTAAAGATTACTTGTGGATTAACAGCAGAACGCTCTATGCATTCATGCAATTCTTTTTCGCTTACAAGGTGCTTCCAGCGTGAGTGCATGGTGATTACTTCGACTCCTCGAGTTCGAACGTGAAGTACTCCATGATTTCGTTGCAGAGGAGTTTTTTGCACGCTTCTTCTATTTTGCCTTCTGCTGTCTTTTTGTCTTTAGCATCGACGCTCAGCGTGATGTGTTTGCCTATTCGCACGTTGGCAATTTCAGGCAAACCGATGTTGGTCATTGAACCGGTTACGGCTTTTCCCTGTGGATCGAGCAGAGCCTCGAGAGGCATGATATTGATGTGTGCTTTGAAGGTTGACATGAGTGCAGAAATTGTAGCGCGAAGATACGTGGACAAAATCTAAAACTCGAATTGCAGTTTTGCACGTATTCCGTATTTTACAATATCAGGATTGTCCAAGTATGTGAGGCGCCAAATGAAATCAACACGAAGAATCTTGAAAATATTCTCAACACCGAGGGCCGCCTCAACAAATGGTTTTTCGAGTGTATAGATATCCGGACTACCGTCTCCATTGAAATCACGGGATAGAATTAAGTCGTTCTTTACATCATATCCACCTACTACTGCTTTGGCGCTAGCCACCTCACGCCATTTCAGCCGACGCATAATGGGAATTTTGTTAAGGAAGAGGCCATCGGCATGGTAGGAGGCCCAAACACTCACCCATTCATCGCTCACAAATTCAAAGAAGTTCATAGTGTTGTATGAGCTTTCATCATAGAAAAATGTCTCATTCCCTTGATGCATCATCAGAAGAGGATAGGGAAGGTTGCCTATGATCTTACCCGCTTCCGATGTTAGTCGGAGATAACCAAATGGACCAAAGCGTATTTTGTCGGACAACCTCACTCCAAGGCGATGGTATTCGAATTCACCACCCATTAGCCCCGGCACACCATAATTGTATTGAAGCTCGAGCTCCGGATAGTTTGTTCCAAGGCTAATACGTTCGAATTCTCCGTACACAAACTTCTCTTTGTATGCGAAGCGTGTATAGAGCCCCACCTCTGTTGTTATGAGGTAGTTGATTTGTTGCTCTGCATTTAGTTCCGGTTTGAACCGAACATATTTGTAATCACTCCCCGCGGGCTTTAGCACGCGGTGTTTGAATAGCGCCTTGTTCTGCAGGCCATAAAGCCACTCTTTCTCTATATAGCCGGAAAGCTCTGTTACGTCGGTGAGTTTGTTGGCCGGGTTTCTTCGGAAAAGCGAGGAAAGAACGTTGTCTTGTCTGAACGCTCCGTTGCCTTGGCCAAGTTGCTCCATGTCGCGTTTGGCAAATACGTTCATAGCCAATCGTGGGTTTTTGT
>JAURKF010000136.1 GCA_030831885.1 Flavobacteriales bacterium | reverse complement strand
TATTTTCATTTTCATCAAAATTATTTGAATTTTTAATCGCAATTTTGTATTCCTTTGCTTTCTCAAGGACTACTTTTAATCCATCTGCATTTGTACCACCTGCAGTTGCGAAAAACGCTTGTCCACCACCTCCGCCATTGATTTCCTTGGCTAATTCACGAATAATAGTACCGGCATTCAGGCCTCGTTCTGATGCAAGTGATTCTGAGATGACGCAGGTAATGGTGGCTTTTCCATTTGATTGCGAAGCAAACATGCCAAACAATCTGGAATGCTCGCCCTTCAATTGAAAGGCCACATCCTTAAGTTCTGCGGCTTCCAGATCAACATGCTCTGCCAGGAATTCTACATTGCCTACGCTCACAATTTTGGACTTGAGGAGTTGCTTTACCTGTGCTGCCTTTTCTTTATTGAATTTTTCAATTTGCTTTTGCAATTCGTTGTTGCGATTCTGCAAATCCACAATCGACTTCAACACATCTTTCGATTTCAATTGCTGACGAATTTGTTCCAGTGTAGCTAATTCGGCATTGATATAATTGAAAGCTCCTTCACTGGAAATAGCTTCTACACGACGAACCCCTGCGGCAACAGCACCTTCGCTCTGAATGCGAAACATACCGATTTCACCTGTACTGCCCACGTGCGTTCCTCCGCACAATTCGATGCTATTTCCAAACTTGATAACACGCACCACATCGCCGTATTTCTCGCCAAACAACATCATTGCTCCGGTTTTTCGCGCATCATCAATAGACATCGCTCTGTTTTCTTCCAACGCAAAATTCTTTCGAATGCGCTCGTTCACTAATGCTTCCACGCGCTCCACTTCTTCATCATTCATTTTAGAAAAATGCGAAAAGTCGAAGCGCAAATATTCGGGGCTAACAAGTGATCCTTTCTGCTCAACGTGCGTGCCCAATACCTCGCGCAACGCTTCGTGCAGCAAATGTGTTGCACTGTGATTAGCGGTAATGTGGGCTCTTCGCTCGCTCTCTATTTTGGCCGAGAAGGTTGCCTCTACTTTTTCCGGCAATGCATCGCTGAAATGAACAACCAGGTTATTTTCTTTGCGGGTGTCAGTAATAACGATGGAGTCGTTGGCTGAAATAAGTCGTCCCGTATCGCCCACTTGTCCACCACTTTCAGCGTAGAAAGGTGTTTTGGACAACACGAGTTGATACGACTCCTTTCCCTTCGCTTTAATTTTACGATACTTCAGAATGCGAGTCTCACATTCAAGTTCATCATACCCTATGAATTCTGAATCGCCTTCAGCAAGAATTACCCAATCTTCAGTTTCAAGTTTTGTTGCCGCACGACTTCGTTCTTTCTGCTTTTGGAGTTCTGCCTCGAATGCAACAGTGTCGATTCGTTTCTTGCCTTCGCCTGCAATTAGGGCTGTGAGATCGACTGGGAACCCGAACGTATCATACAATTCAAACACAACTTTGCCATCAATCACATCGCCTGCTGTTTTACGGATAATCTCATCGAGTAATTGTATACCCTTATCGAGCGTCCGCAAAAAGCTCTCTTCTTCCTCGCGAATTACTTTACTCACTAACGACTGTCCACTTTTAATTTCCGGAAAAAAATCACCCATTTGGTCGGCGAGTACAGGTACAAGCTGACAAATAAAGGGCTCTTTAAATCCGAGGAAGCTGTATCCATAGCGAATAGCGCGACGAAGAATACGTCGTATAACATATCCCGCACCCCCGCTAGAAGGTAACTGTCCGTCGGCGATTGCAAACGAAACAGCGCGGACGTGGTCTGCGATTACACGCATAGCTACATCGCGTTTCTCGGCCGAGCGTTCGTATTTCATACCACTTAATGCCTCCACTTTAGAGATGAGCGGGGTGAACACATCGGTGTCGTAGTTGGACTGCACGCCTTGCAAGGCCATACACAGACGTTCGAAGCCCATGCCTGTATCGACGTGTTTGGCAGCAAGCGGTACAAGAGAACCATCGGCCCGACGCTCGAACTGCATGAATACGTTGTTCCAGATTTCCACTACTTGCGGGTGATCGTTGTTGACCAAAGATTTCCCGTCCACTTTCAATCGGTCTTCATCCGATCGAATGTCGATATGAATTTCAGAGCACGGCCCACACGGCCCCGTGTCGCCCATCTCCCAGAAATTATCTTTCTTGTTGCCGCGCAAAATGCGATCTTCAGCAATTCGATCTTTCCATATATCATAGGCTTCTTGGTCGAACTCTAAATTCTCGGAAGCATCGCCTTCAAAGACGGTCACATACAAGCGGTCGGTAGGGATTTTATAGACATCCGTAAGCAACTCCCACGCCCATGCAATAGCGTCTTGTTTGAAGTAATCGCCAAACGACCAATTGCCGAGCATTTCGAACATCGTGTGGTGGTACGTGTCGACTCCCACTTCTTCCAAATCGTTGTGCTTTCCGCTTACCCGCAAGCACTTTTGTGTGTCAGCTACACGCGGGTATTTGATGGCCTCATTGCCCAAAAACCAGTTTTTGAACGGCGCCATACCGCTGTTGATGAACATGAGTGTAGGATCACCCTTCACGACCATGGGGGCAGAAGGCACGATAACGTGTCCTTTCGATTTGAAAAAGTCCAGAAACTGCTGGCGAATTTGTTGGGATGTCAACTTTGTCATAACGGCGCGAATGTACTACGCATAGGCTAATCGCCTGAATATTCGGCGCATTTGGAAAGGTAAAAAAATTGACACTTTTTTAAATGAAGTACTATCGTTACATTCGCACAACTAAATGCCACGCCTTAAGTATAAATTCAATCCCAGCACACTCAATTTTGAGAAAATTAGTTACGGAATTCGTGACTATCTCTTCAGTGCATTGCGTTATCTTTTTGCGGGGCTCGTAATCGGTGCAATAGGTGTGGTTCTCTATGCTTCTTTTTTTAAAGATCCTGAAACTGCTCGTCTGAGCCGAGAGGTGAAGTTTCTGCAGGGACAAATCGAAGACCTAACTGAACAGATAGATACTCTAGAGCTTTTTGCATCCGATTTACAGGAAAAAGATGATAATGTTTATCGAAGCATTTTTGGGTCTGAGCCTTATCCTGATCATTTGAGAAAGGGCGGCATAGGCGGTAGTGATCGCTACAAGAATTTGAGGGGGTATGATAATACCGAGGAAATCATTGAAACACAGAAGCGCATCAATCGTCTGCAACGTGCTTTGGTTGCTCAAAGTAAATCATTTGAAGAGGTCTATGAATTAGCCAAATCGAAAGATACGATGTTGAAATGCATTCCTGCGATTCAACCTGTTTCCAACAAAGATTTAAAACGCATGGCATCGGGTTTTGGCTACCGCATTCATCCGATTTACAAAATAGCCAAGATGCATACAGGACTTGATTTCACGGCCGATATCGGTACGGAGATTTATGCTACCGGAGATGGTATAGTTGCCTCGGTTGAAAATAAACTATCGGGCTATGGCCAACACGTAATAATCAATCATGGATTTGGATATGAATCGCTATACGGACACATGAGTCGAATAGCGGTTCAGTCGGGCCAAAAAATTTACCGCGGACAGGTAATTGGGTATGTTGGCAGCACAGGCGCCTCCACCGGACCGCATTTGCATTACGAAGTAATTAAGAACGGAGTAAAGGTTGATCCTTCATTCTACTTCTATAGTGATATAACACCAGAGCAATATGAAGCTATGTTGAAACGCGCAACCAGCGTTCAGCAAAGTTTTGACTAACCCAGAATTAACCATGATTACCAAATCATTTGAAATAGAAAAACTTTATTATTCGATCGGTGAAGTTGCCGACATGTTTGAGGTGAATGCATCTCTCATTCGTTTTTGGGAGAAGGAATTTCCACAACTGCAACCTCGCAAAAACAACCGAGGTAATCGCGTGTACTCCAAAAAAGATATAGAGCTTTTCAAGAAAATTCATCATCTGGTGAAGGAAAAGGGTTTCACGCTGGAAGGTGCCAAAAACGCTTTGCGCACAAAGGCTGAATCTACCGAGCAAGAGGCATTGACTGATAGATTGCTACGCATAAGGGGAGAGCTCATGAGTATTGCAAGCTCCCTGTAATTATTGTCCACGTGCCTTATGCCTGAAGGCTTAGTCATCAAATCGACCGGTAAGAATTACGACGTGCGGACTACCGACGGAGCTATTATTCAATGCCAGGTTCGCGGAAAAATTCGACTTGAGGGACGGTCAACAACCAATCCGGTCGCAGCCGGTGATATCGTCGATTACACGCTCGAAAATGAATCGGAAGGAAACATAACGCACATACACCCGCGTAAAAACTACATTATTCGCAAGTCGGTCAACCTTTCGAAAGAAGCGCAAATAATAGCCACTAACCTCGATCAAGCGCTGCTTGTAGTGACTACCACACGTCCGCAAACAACACCCGGATTCATTGACCGATTTCTCATCACTGCCGATGCCTATGATATTCCTGTAACGTTGCTCTTTCATAAGATGGATCAATACAACGTGAAGGAACGTAACGAAGTTGATGATCTGATTGGCATTTATCGCAGCATAGGATATGCATGCATCAAGACGTCATTGAAAACGCAAGAAGGGCTGGAAGATGTGCGGCAACTCCTCGCCAATAGAATCACTCTCATAAGTGGGCATAGCGCCACAGGAAAATCCTCCCTAGTGAATCGTTTCATTCCAGGAAAAGATTTGCGCATAGGTGAGGTGAGCGAGTCAAGCAACAAAGGGCAACACACTACCACGTTCGCCGAAATGCATCAGTTGCCATTCGGCGGATTCATTGTGGACACACCCGGTATCAAGGGATTTGGGTTAGTCGACATCCCTAAAGAAGAGCTTCATCATCATTTCAAAGAGTTTTTCTCTTTGCTTCCAGAATGCAAATTCCATAATTGCTTACACCTCAACGAACCGGGCTGCGCTGTGCGCAAAGCACTAGATGCCGGTGCTGTTGCGCCTTCGCGCTACAACAGTTATGTGTCGATGTATAACGACGAAGAGGAGCGCAGCGTTTATCGCAACGGTTAGACCTCGTCTTCCACACGGCGATTATACCACCCTATTGTATGTAAGCGCTGCAGCGCGTCCAGACAACCGTGTGACCACTATAGGGGACGCGCTGCAGCGCGTCGTTACACTTAGGTTAATCAAAGTCGTCGTGTGTGCTCTTATCATTGACTATTTTTGTGGCGCATTTCTCACAGGGGTGTCTCGGATAGGCCGAGACTGAGATTATACCCTTTGAACCTGGGCGGGTCATGCCGCCAAGGAAGATCAACGAGGTAGCTGAACTTCAATCGTCGGCTGCCCCTGGCCGACGAGCAACATTTTTTTGAATGATGTTACGTCCAATGAGAAAACTCTTTTCAGCATGCTTACTTGCATGCGCCAGCCTTAGCACTGCAGCGCAATCTGCTCCCGACAGCTTATCGGTCGACACGCTCGATGTTATCCTCATCGAATCAACACGCGCGGGCAGCAATACACCGGTAGCATTTACTGAACTTACGCAAAAGGATATCATGCCACTGAACAACGGACAAGATGTTCCCTACTTGCTTCGTCTAACTCCATCACTTATCACTACGAGCGATGCAGGCTCGGGTATCGGCTACACCGGCATGTGGCTGCGCGGAAGTGATATTTCACGCATCAACGTTACCATCAACGGCGTTCCTCTCAACGACCCCGAGAGTCAGCAGGTCTATTGGGTAAATACTCCCGACCTCATGACGAGTGCGAACAACGTACAAGTGCAGCGCGGTATTGGAACGAGCACCAATGGCGCAGCAGCCTTTGGCGGCAGCATCAAAATCGATACGCGCGTGATGAGCAACAAACCGTATGTGCGCAGTGCCAATAGTTTCGGTTCATTCAACACACTCAAGAATAACCTCAGGTTTGGCACGGGCATGCTCGGCAATCACCTCATCCTGGAAGGCAGAGTTTCGCGCATCAGCAGCGATGGATACATCGATCGCGCTACTTCAAATCTTCAATCTTACTTTGGAGAGCTGGGTTACTATCACCACCGAACCACATTCAAACTGACTGCATTTGGCGGGAAAGAAAAAACCTACCAGTCATGGTATGGCACGCCTGAGGCGGTGTTGCTCAACAACCTGCCTATGAAGCTGGAGTATGCAATTCGCAACGGGTTGAGTTTGTCGCAATCCATTAATCTTCTCAACTCAGGCAGAACTTATAACTATTATGAGTACGAGAATCAAACCGACAACTATTTGCAGAATCATGCGCAGCTTCATTTAAATCACATTTTCAATGAACAATGGCAACTGCAGGCTGCTCTGCATTTCACGCATGGCCAAGGCTATTACGAAGAGTTCAATGCCGGTGACGGTTTGTGGAGGTATTTTCCGGACTCGTTATTCGATACCAGTGGCAACTACCTTGAAGATGCTGATGTTGTGCGCCAGCGTTGGCTAAACAACAATTTCTATGGCAGCGTATTTTCACTCGCGAGACAAACCAAACGCTGGCAAAGCGCACTCGGAGGTGGAGCCAACTATTACGCAGGTAAACATTATGGTGAAATTGTATCCATTGCCAATGCAGCTGTCGACCTGAAAGGCCGACACTACTACGATGGCACCAGCAGAAAATCCGACATCAAGCTGGATTGGAAAAACACCATGCGTCTT
>JAURKF010000135.1 GCA_030831885.1 Flavobacteriales bacterium | reverse complement strand
TTCACCTCATACTTATACGCCCACCAATCGCTGAAAGAGCTTGCACCTGCGCCATGGGCTTTCATTTTGTCGGCAACCTTATAGCCTTCCAAAATATGAGTGAACGTATTGAGCGTAAAGTTCATGCTATCGGCAACGTGCATTAGCATATTGATTTCACTTTGCACATAGCTATGGCATGTCACAAAACGATCTTTGTTCAAGATTTCCCACAGTGTCTTCATCTCTAAATCTACGCGGGGTTTACCCCAAGAACTCGAAAATGTGTTTTGCCTTTTATCACGGCTTTTTCCTTCTTCCTGAAGGGCCTTTAATTGCGCGGCTGCATACTCACGTGCCCGAATGAAATGATCGTAGTACAATTGCTCAACACCCATGCGCGTTTGCGGGAAGCGTGTTCCGTCGTTGAACCAGTTCGATTGCTTCACATTTTCTCCTAGTGCAAACTTGATGAAGCCCGGAGCGTTGTCGATGAGCATGTCATTGGCATTGCCGCCCCAATGCAATTTAACCAATGCACTTTGACCGCCGATTGGGTTGGCACTTCCGTGCAGCAATTGTGCGCACGTAACTCCTCCTGAAAGTTGGCGGTAGATATCAATGTCTTCAGGCCAAACCACGCGAGACTCTTCCACCTCGGCGCTGCAGGCCTGCTCTCCTTCATTCACGCTGGCAAGCGCTATGTGACTATGTTCATCGATGATACCGGGAGTGACGTGCTTTCCCTTCGCATCGATAATGCGCGCCTTGGGAAACTTCGAGGCATCGACTGATTTTCCAACTGCTACGATTTTTCCATCGTGAATGAGTACTTGACCTTTTTCAATCTTGCCCTCCGACTCACACGTCCACACTGTAGCGTTTTGAATCCATATGGTTTCTGCCTTGGGCATGTCCTTCCATCCATATGCAGTGAAAGGATACATTACCTCTGCGATGGTTTCCTTCTCTTCACCCGATTTGGGTTTTTCTTTTTTATCGGCAGCATTTGTCTCCCCGGCAATGGACTGCGCGTTCCATTCCATCCAATTGCCGGCAGCATCCTGGCCACGGCCACTCCACGACTTTCGATCGTCGGAAATATCACCCGCAAGCCTCAGCACACCGGTGTAATATTCATCTTTCGCTTCGAAAGAAATGGTGAGCAACTCATTGGCAAGCGACAAATTCACGGTGTAATTCAACGTATCGTTTTTGGTTGTGCCATCCTCCTTCTTTTGGCTTTGGATATAGCGAATGGAAGCCTTCGTTTTACCCTCGCTTTCCTTTATAGTTAGCTCATAGGTGAGCTTAGGTAATTTCAACTCATATCGACCCGCCAATTGAATTTGCTTGATTGGTTCGAGGATGAAGCGTTCGCCCTGAATCCAATTTTCATGAAGCACGGCCGATTCGTTGAAAATATTTTCTGATGCAATAAAAAAGTTGGCCCAGGCTCCGGGTTGCAACCCACCAAGTTCAGCAGGCGCACCAATGAGTTTAGCAGGCGTTGCAGTAAGCGCCTTGAGGGCATCTTCCTCACTTAGTCCCCGCTTTACCGCTTTACGAAGGTTCTTCCAAAACAGTGAGCGCTCACTCAATCCGTTGGATGTAATTGCGAATGGAATACCCCTACCTGCAAGCATGGCACAGTTGGATGGCGCCATTTCCCAATGCTTCATTTCGTCGATACTTACCAGTCTCGACACATAAGGATCGCTTACGTCGTATGCGTCGGGGAAAGCAATCGGAACTAAAAGAGTTGCTTTGGTTGCAGCGATATCGTTGAGTCGCTGGTATTCATTTCCGGATGTTTTCACGATGTACTGCACCCCGAATTCATCACCCACCTGATCGGCACGAAACACATTCCACTTATCACCCGCATCGAAAATGGAAGGCAGGCCTGCAAGAGAATTCATTGCTTCGAGCGAAAGATTTCTTTCTTGTTGCTTTCCCCCTTCGGCATACCACTTTGCATCATAATACGATTGACGCAACAATGCAATCGACCCCATAAGGGATGATGGGTATCCAGTGGCACTCGTGCCTTTATTAAATGAGTAATGGGCAGAGGCCAAGGGTCGCAACAGACTTTGATTGGGGTTGCTACCGAGCGTAACAAGAGCCCCTGATCCACGCACGATGCCGTCCATTTTGTGCGTAAGTACCGCACCGAATCCGATTCCTCGCATTTCTTTGGCGGACTCTTCCTTGTAAGTAAAATTCAACGCCGCATTGTATTCAGCATTGATGGCATCGTTCCATCCGAAAGCGCCTTTAGGGGAATCGGATGATCCTGCGCCGCGTTGGCGGGGAGCTGCATCAGTTGATTTTGGTTGTGGGTTATCGCTAATTCCGTAATCCGAATACAAATCAATGAATGAGGGATAGATGAATTTTCCCTTCATATCCATAAGAACAGCATTGGCGGGAATCACAACATCCTTTCCAACAGCTGTTATCCGTCCCTTTTCAATGAGCAGCGTGGCATCATCGATTCGAGTGTGATAATCACTGAAGATGGTGGCATGGGTGAAAGCCACTGCAGTAACATCCTTCGGTAAAATTCCGTTATAGGGAAAAGTAGTTTGAGCGTTCACTGCGAGTGATCCTAGCAATATCAAGCATACAGAAAGAATACGCATGGGTAGTCAGAATTATTGGAGAGGTGCAAGATATTATGAAATGCACTTGACAATTGCCATAAACAACCGGAATGGCAAAAGGTGTTCGCGGCAATATGAAAAATCTAGCTCAGCGTAAACAAAACCCACTCTGCAATCTGTGGTTGTCGGCTTCTGATGAGTCGCTCATATTCTTCGGGCTTGGTATCTCCCATGTTTTGTATAATGGGTGATGCAATGGCCGGAAATATAGTTAGACCCAAAAGGTTCATCAGCACAAGTGCAATGGTGGCAGGCTTGTATTTGCCTGCTTGTATTTCTTGCTTAAACTGCCCTGACATGACAGAACGATGCAGCATATTGCGCATTTGCTTCGTGTATCGAACGACACCCTTCTGCCCTCGGCGAATTACGTTGAGTGAATATAATGGCAAATAAGGACTTTCAAGCACCATAGTGCTATAGCAATCCACTAATGCGTAAACTTTCTGTTCAAAGTTTGTAGCGCTATTATTTGCTACTGCTTCCACTTTCAAGATGAATTCGTTCATCACTTCTTCCAACACAAGATCAAACAGTTTTTCCTTGCTTTTAAAGTAATAGCTAATAAGGCCGGGGTTGGTTCCCGCCAGGGCGGCTATTTCGTGCGATTTGGCTGCATCCAATCCCTTCTGAAGAAAGACTTCGCGTGCCGCCTGTTTGATGCGATCACGACTCTCGGGGGAGCTCGTTGTTTTAGATTGTTTCATTTTCTATACGAAGCTATGAGTGTTTTCAATTAATAGCCCTGCACACTCGCACAATGAATGGTAATTGCACTTTTTGGGATTGTCGTTAACGATGTTTTTACATTTTACCGATTACAACAAAGGAAATGTCATGATTCATAAAAGTAAACGAACACAGCTTAATACGCGAATGATGATTTTTTCCGCCAAGTCGCAGAAAGCCGCAAAGGAGAACGTTTTTCACTTTGCATTCTTCACGCATTTGCGGTTAACCATCAACTTAACACCACATAAAAAAGCCTCCGTGTTGGGAGGCCTTTCTACTTAACCAAATCCATTAATTAACCAAAAAACAAATCACACCCTTGTTACGCGGGGTGGAGTTGGAAGGTTACGTTTTGTAATTTTTTTACCGCAGAGGGGCAGAGAGCCGCTAAGTGAAAAAGCTCTGCTCTGCATTCCTTTGGCTTTGCAGTCATTCGACAACTTCATACAAGCCAGACTTCCCACACATGCATAAATGTGGTCATACAATAGCGAGAGACCACACAACTCCCAAAAAAATATCACACCACTTTCCAATTCAAGTTGATATTTGAAAAACCTTACCAACACAGCACCCCGTGCGAGTTTCCAACATGACAACATCAACAACATCTTAAAAAGTATAATTTTGAACACTTAGGAATAAGGGGAGCTTTCAAATTCACTAACAATCTAAAAGAAATCAAATGATAAATAAACTATTTTTCTTATCTGTTCTAATCACAATACATCTCAGCGTTAATGCTCAGTGTTATTCAATAGGTGAATCCTTGCCAAACCAAGGATTTGTATTAAATTCAACAGGAAATTTGGAATTGGACAATATTGTCAAAACAGAAATATCCAAACTAGAGAATTTCTATGGAGTAAATATTGACTTTTTCTTTCTTCTAGAAACCTATCAAAAATCTGCTTTTTTCAGTCCTCAATGCACGCAGAATTGTAATGGTAGTATCATGCTTGGACTAGCTATGATTCAAGACTTACTTACTAAGAAGCACGGGGTTGAGTGTATTAAGGCTGTTTTAGCACATGAGTTCGGACATTGTCTACAATCAATTCAAGGATGGTCCGAGTTGGGAAAACGAAGAGAGCTTCACTCTGATTTTATGGCAGGCTACTATATTGGAAAAATGTATAATTACAGCAATGATCAAATGAATACCCTTTTTCAAGAGTTTTATTCTATCGGAGATTTTTATTTTTGGGATGTTAACCATCACGGAACTGGCATTGAAAGACAATGTGCGTTTCTTGAGGGCTATTATTACGCAAAAGAAAACAGTGCTGGTTTAGGTTCCGCGAATAGTTACGGAATTCAATATGTAATTGCCGATAACCCTTGTGCAGTAAGGAAATATAAGCAAGCACTTAGTTACCAAGAAGAATTTTCTCGTCGCTACGAGCAAGATTTAAAAACTGGCAATATTGGGGTGTTGAAATTCAAAGCTAAGGATAATGCCAAGTACAAAATTCTCACAATTAATGGCTACGGCCAAAGGGTTGTTTATTTAATTAATCAACCATATTTTGCATACGATTCCAATGGGAAACCGAATTTTTATCCTCCTGTTAAAGAAATAACAATTTCTTCCGTTTCAAAGGGAATAATACTTCCTTTTCAAATCTACAAAACCACAACATTATTCGGAGATATACTTCAATGGGATTCTCAAGATCCTGAACATATGCCCGTTCAAATAGGCACTACCAAATCCCTTGAATTTCAAATGGGGGGACTGTTTAAAAGAGCTAGTGTAACACACAACTTTTGATAATTCGGGATACCTATAGACGACAACGTTCACCCTTTACATCAAAGTCAAAATAATTTTCTCAAAAAAAAGAAAACAATAAATACATATTACTAATCACCCCACCTCCACCCAATCGCCATGCTCCTTGATGAGCGCGATGAGCTCTTCGACGGCTTGCTCTTCGGATACGTTTTTCTTGACTACGTTTTTCTCTTTGTAAAGGGTAATCTTACCTGGGCCCGTGCCTACATAACCGTAATCCGCATCAGCCATTTCGCCGGGGCCATTTACGATACACCCCATGATGCCAATCTTCACGCCTTTGAGATGCGAGGTACGCGAGCGAATCTTGGCAGTGGTTTCCTGTAAATCGAACAGGGTGCGTCCGCAGCTTGGACACGATATATATTCTGTTTTCGAGATGCGTGTGCGTGTAGCCTGCAGTATTCCGAATGCGGTGCTGTTCACACGCTGCATCGGGATTTCAGGTGCTGAGAGAAAAACACCATCGCCCAATCCATCGATGAGCAAAGCGCCCAAGTCGGTCGCACTGTAGAGCATGAATTGATCTTCGTTCAAACCGCTGTAGCTGCGCCAGACAATGACAGGTATTTCGCAACCGGCGTTCATAAGCGTAAAGAACGCTGCGCGCTGCTCGGCCATTCCATGCACATGTGTGGTAGTGAGCACCAAAACCAAGTTATGGTGGTGCTTCAACGCTGCGATGCGCTCTGCAGAAAGTTCCCCAAGCGATGCGCGCACAAATACAGCGTCAGCTTTCGGCAAATTCTTCAACTCATCAATCCCAATC
>JAURKF010000134.1 GCA_030831885.1 Flavobacteriales bacterium | reverse complement strand
TCCTCAGTCCCCAGTCCCCAGTCCCCAGTCCCCAATTCGTGAACTCTTAACCTGCATCAATGTTTTAGGACTTCATCAAATTCAATTTTGCATTCTAAAATCAAATCCAACATGAAAAAACTCATCCTTTCGGCCGCGGTATTGGCCACATTCTCATTCACAGCAATCGAAGTAACAAACTGGGGTATCGATTCTTCGCACTCTCGCTTGGGCTTTACTTTAAATCACCAAGGCATCGCTGAATTGCAGGGCGAATTCAAAAAAGTAGATGTGCAGGTAAGCGCATCGGCTGCGGATTTTTCGGATGCAAAAATCGAGTTGACTGCTCAAGCTAATAGCATTTATACAGGTTCAGAGGGCCGCGATGGTCACCTTCAAACTCCCGAATTTTTGGATGCGGCGAAGTTTCCAACCATTACCTTCAAGAGCAGCTCAATGAAAAAGGTGGCCGACAAGGATTACGTTATCAAAGGCGATCTTACCATGCATGGTGTTACTAAGCCTGTGGAATTGAAGGCTCATCACAACGCTACTATCCAGACTAAACAAGGAATTGATGTTGCGGGATTCAAGGTGACCGGAACCATTAAGCGCACCGACTTTGGTGTAGGTACAGGCTTCCCTTCTGCCGTTGCTTCGGATGAAATGCAGGTGAATGCGGATATTGAGATTTCTAGGAAGTAGTGATATAGTGAAGTAGTGAAGTAGTGAAGTAGTGAAATAGTCTGGAGCAGGTTGTATCGCTTAACGGCATCACTACTTCACTACTTCACTACTTCACCGCTTCACTATTTCACTATTTCACTAATATTGCCCCATGGAAATGACTACCACTCTCAGAAACACCGCTCTCACGCATGTGCACGAGCGCCTGGGCGCCAAGATGGTGCCTTTTGCAGGATATAATATGCCTGTGCAATACTCAGGGCTTATTGAAGAGCACAACACGGTACGCAATGCTGTGGGGGTTTTCGACGTGAGCCACATGGGTGAGTTTTGGGTGTGTGGCAAGGGTGCACTGGACTTAATCCAACGTATCACGACCAACGATGCTTCCAAGCTGTTCGACGGTAAGGTGCAGTATTCGTGCATGCCGAATGGAAAGGGCGGTATCGTGGATGATTTGCTCGTGTATCGATTTAACGAAGAGTTGTACATGCTGGTGGTGAACGCCTCCAACATCGAAAAAGATTGGGCTTGGATTTCAGGTCACAATTCGTTTGGTGCCACACTTGAAAATCACAGCGATGAAACTTCTCTGCTGGCAGTGCAAGGTCCTAAGGCACTCGAGGCTATGCAAAAGTTGACCGATATGCCGCTGGTTGGCATGGAATACTATACTGTGCAACGAGGAACTTTCGCTGGTTGCGAGAACATCATTGTTTCCACCACAGGATACACAGGTGCAGGTGGATGCGAGATTTATTTCCCCAATGCAGTGGCTGAGAAGATGTGGAATGCTGTGATGGAAGCCGGTGCTGAATTTGGCATTAAGCCTATCGGTCTTGGCGCACGCGATACGCTTCGCCTCGAGATGGGATTTTGCTTGTACGGCAATGACATCGATGATACCACATCGCCTATGGAAGCCGGATTGGGATGGATAACCAAGTTTACCAAGGAATTTATCGACTGTGAACTTTTCAAGTCACAAAAAGAGCAGGGAACGGCTCGCAAACTTGTGGGCTTTGAGCTTATCGATCGTGGAATACCTCGCCACGGATATGAAGTGGTAGATGAAAATATGAACGTCATAGGCGTGGTGACAAGCGGAACGCAAAGCCCAACATTGGGCAAGCCTATAGGTATGGCGTATGTGCCAGCGGCTCAAAGTAAACCAGGGTCGGAGATTCTAGTGAATATCAGAGGTAAGGCAATTATGGGTAAGATTACGAAGCTCCCATTTTTGGTCGCGTAACTACCACTTGATACATGTACAGGCGGCATTTCAGCCGCCTTTTTTTTTATAGGTAATTATTAAATAGAAGTCTAAACCGAATATTATGTAATATTGGGCCACAAAATCTTTTACACCAAATCTATGGACGCTCAAAAAGTGGACATGTATATCATGTCAAATTCAAAGTATTTCGAATCACATCAAATTCCGGTTATCCGTGACCGTCTGTTAAATTTGGATGAATCAAAATGGGTAATGATTCAATCCATCACTTTCAAGGATCCTCAAACAAGTTTGATTGTTTCTATCCTTGGCGGCAATTTAGGAATTGATCGTTTCATAATTGGCGATACTGGAATCGGTATAGCCAAGCTTTTAACCTGCGGAGGTTTCTACATTTGGACAATTGTAGATTGGTTCCTGATCCAAGGAGCAACCCGCGCAAAGAATATGGAAAAGATACAATCTTTCTTGTATTAATGACTGTTTCACGTAACAGGCTTTATGCGTTAGTGCTTATTGTTTGTTTCGTCGGATTTGCATGGCTTTATCTTCATTTAGGTAGTTCAAGTGAGGTAGGTAATACTTTTTGCTGGATTAAAACAATTACCGGACTCCCTTGTCCTGCCTGTGGAACAACCCGTGCGATTGTTTCAATTCTGAATGGTGAGGTGGTGCGTGGAATTCAACAAAATCCGTTCGGTCTCCCTGTGTTAGTTGTGATGATTGTTTCACCTGTTTGGATTTTGGCCGACATACTGCTATCAGGAGATTCTTTTTTTCGTTATTACCAAGTGATGGAGAAGAAGCTGAAAAGGAAAGACGTTTACTTTCCACTAGCTGCTATTGTCATCGCGAATTGGATATGGAATTATTACAAAGGTTATTGACATTCGAGTAAACATGAACACTCCACTTGAACATGAAATGGAGAAAGCCTCCAATAGTTATCTGATGTCCTTACTGGCACTGATTGTAGGAGTTCCTTTGCCCATTGTTAACTTGATAGCAACACTTATTTTCTTCTTAGCTAATCGTAATTCTACTTACTTCGTAAGATGGCATTGCACGCAAGCTTTGATATCCCAGTTGGTGGTTTTCTTTTTCAATAGTTATGGATTTTGGTGGACGGTTTCTATTATGTTCGGAGAGGCTACAATTACGAATGAATATGTTGCTTATATCATCACAATTGGGTTGTTCAACATCATCGAATTCGTTTCTACGTTGCATAGCGCAATAGCTGTGCGCAAAGGCCATAACGTACGTTGGTTGATTATTGCCTCAATTACCGATCAACTCGTAAAACAAAAGTCATGAAAGCAAATTCCATTTGGGCAATAGTAATTCCGGGTGTGTTCATTGCCCTGTTCCTTTGGCTGAGAACGATTGACTGGGTGGGTATGTTCAATGTTTCCGACCGCACACATGATATGGAAGTAAAACTCGGTGATTTGTTTTGGGAACATCTGGGTGATGAAGGTGAGATTATCACGGATTCAATCACCACGGCTGTGATGGATAGCCTCGTAGGGAAAATTTGTGAACGCAACGATATTCCTCGTAAGCATATTAAGGTACATGTGTTTCGAGCCGATGTGGTCAATGCATTTGCGATGCCGGGCGGGCACCTTGTTGTGAATTCAGCGTTGATAGCTGATTGCACTAGCCCCGAGCAACTCTGCGGAGTTCTGGCGCACGAAATTGCGCATATCGAACTGCATCATGTGATGACAAAGTTGGTTCGTGAAATTGGTACGGCGGTTTTAATCAACATGACTACTGGCGGCGGTGATGCAGGACAAGTGAGTGAAGTGGTAGGCCATTTGTCTTCTAAGGCATTTGATCGTGATATGGAGCGTGAGGCAGACAAAAAGGCTGTAGAATATCTAATAAGTGCTCAAATTGATCCTGGACCATTTGCAGATTTTCTCTATCTATCGGGGGTTGATGAAGCGGATGAAGAACTTCAATGGCTAAGCACGCATCCCGCATCCCGCGAACGCATGGAGTATGTGATGGAGGAAATTGGTAAACAGACCTTCGAGACGAAGCCTGTAATTGATATGCAAAGTTGGGAATCCTTCAAAGAACAAATGGAGGAAACGTTGCCAGTTACCGAAATGCAATAACCCTTGCCATAATTATGAATGTGAGGAACGAAAAATCCACAGCTTCATAAAGTCTTTGACTCGAAGGGTGATAGGTGCTTTTTCGGGCCGAAGTAATTCAGTGCCGGAGAAGTTTTTCCATAGTTTCTTCAGTTGAGAAGGATATTCGTCCCAGTTGCAAATACTGCAATTGTTCCAACTTCCGAATCTCCGAACATAGGCGCGATAGGCATCCATATCTGTATCGCTCGTGGAGTTGACAGGATATTTTTTCGCTCCGGCACTTTGGCTTGTAGGGGATAGAATCCGAACATATACAGGTGAAGTTGGATTCGCATAGATTATTTTTTTCGACTGATAGTATGCAATCCAGTCTGCGGAATGTTCGCCGTAAAAGAGCGATTGAGAAAAATTCCCCGCAATGCCGCTTCCTTTATTCAGTGTGATAGCATGCTCTTTTTTATGTATGCAGGTGGCTGCTATCCATGGCCTTGCTTGCTGTGTTGTTCTTCCTGTGGCAAAGTCGTAAAACGTATGAAAGCGGTCACAATAGCAGTCGAACTCGAGCTTCGATGCAATCTCAAGCGTGTGGGGAAGTATAATATCATCATCGTCAACCTTGATGATGTAGTCGGCCCATTCAATGAGTTCTTTCAAATCTTGACGCGCATAAAGATCGAATAGGGTTTTAACGCTGAAACGGTTAACTATTTTGATTTTTCCGTTGTCCGTTTCTTCTTCACCAATCCAAAGTGCCTTCCAGTGCGTGTAAGTCTGTGCATGCAATGCATGTTGCATCAAGTTAAATAGCCCTGCGCGTGTTGCAGAGCGCTTTGCAACCGGTGTAACGTGAGTGATGAAAAGAAATTTCTTCTGGTGCATGGAGGGGTTTCAGGATATAAACTTCTTTCGGAAAGTTTCGAAATCAATTAAATTCAGTTGCTCACGGCGCCGCTCACTGAAATGATTGAATTCATAAAACTCGTTGGGTTCTTGAAGAGGTTCTCCTATCGCGTGTTTTTTGGAAAGAATACCAACACCCCAATCCGTGTCGATACAGCAAGAATGGAGCGAAGGATTAGCACGCCATTTTACGAACGCTTTCCATGAAGTGCCGTTCCAGAAATTGCCTGCAGGCGAATATCGATAGTTGTGTTCTTCGCGGGCATGCCATTCTGTAGGCGGATTACAATCATGCAGCACAATAAAGCCATCGTCTTGAAGGAAGCGCAGTGCATGCTGTATATCTCGATCCACCTGTTCGGCAAGATGCAAGCCGTCTATGAAAATTACATCGAAGCGAAAGGAAGATGCAAGTACATCTCCCTTGGACAGTTTCTCGAAGAATGCATCGCTTGTGAGTGGAAAATCTACCGGGTTCTGCTCGAACTCAATTCCGGGGTCTACGCTGTATTTTTCCGATGCGTTGATTTTATCGAAGTTCTTTTTCGGGTCGCGCACACCAATTTCCAGATAGGTAGTATGGCCATTCTTTAGTGAAAGCAAGAAATTGATGACCTCTGTGCGGGCAGGTTGCTTCGCTCTTTCGGCGTTCGTTTGCTGCAATACACGGTTATGAGTGGCATCGTTGTATAGCAACTTGCCTTTGAAATAGAATTGCAATGGCTTGAGGCGCAAGAGTGCTTGTTTGAGCTTCATAGTGGCTCAATATTACTTCATTTATTTGTTGTGAGAGAGGAAGCCACTCAAATGCGACACAGAATTTCGCACACAGATGAAAAGTGCATCTAAAGTTTTGTTGCGTATTTCGAGCGCATTCGCTCAATCAGCTCGTTGGGGATCTTGTGAACGTTTTCACTTCCATGGCGGTTTTCAACCGTGGCTACGTGGACACGATAAGTGAATGCGCCGGCTAGTTTAAAATAGGACTCCAATTCCCACTCCATGGTAAAGGTGTTGTGGACGATAATCTTTTCAATGCCTTGTTGCATGGCCTTTTCAACTCCTTCCTCACATTGCTTGTAGGCCAAGTGGTTTTCTTGAAAACGGAATTCATAGTTGCCATTTGCATCCGTGAAATAATCATCTACGCTGAAAATTGCATACTTGCCGCCTTCGCTCAAAACGCCGGCTAACGTTGATTTTCCGCTACCCGGCAGACCTCTCAATAGAATGAGTTCGCGCATTAGGGTTGAGCAACTTTGAATTCGCTTGTGAAATGGAATTCCAGTTCGGGATAATTCTTTCTTTCCATATCGAGCATAAAAGAGGATGGTGCGAGAAAGACATCGTTGTCGTCTTTATCCTTAACCATGTTTTGCCCTTTGATTCTCTTGAATTCTGCAAGCTTGTCCGGATGATCGGTAGTAATCCAGCAGGCTTTGTAATATGTCTTTGTTTCGAATTCACACTTGGCACCATATTCATGCTCGAGGCGATAGCGAATTACCTCGAATTGGAGCTCTCCTACAGTCCCCACAATTTTGCGATTGCCGGGGTCCTGAACAAAAAGCTGCGCCACTCCTTCCTCGGTAAGTTGGCGTATTCCCTTTTCAAGCTGTTTCGATTTCATAGGGTCCTTGTTCACGAGCTCCTTAAAAATTTCGGGCGAGAAGCTTGGAATCCCCTTAAAGATCATATTCTCTCCTTCAGTAAGTGTGTCACCAATTTTGAAGTTGCCTGTATCATAGAGTCCAATTACATCACCGGCATAGGCCTCATCAATAGTCGTTTTTGCCGAAGCCATAAAGGTCACAGGATTGGGGTACTTAAAGTCCTTGTCCAGGCGCACATGGTGGTAAAACTTATTGCGTTCAAACGTACCGCTGCAAACGCGTAAAAAGGCTATTCGATCGCGGTGACGCGGGTCGATGTTTGCGTGAATCTTGAATACGAATCCGGAAAATTTCGCTTCAGTAGGTTCTACTACCCGCAAGCTCGATTCGCGGTGCTGCGGTGTGGGGGCTAACTCTAGGAACTTGTCGAGCAATTCCTTTACACCAAAGTTGTTCATAGCAGAACCGAAGAACACGGGTGCGAGTTTGCCTTCGAGATATTTTTGGCGGTTGAACGGGTCGTAAACGCTATCTATTAACTCAACGTCTTCGCGCAATTGATCAGCATATTCACCGGCCAATTGGTCGAGCATTGGATCGCTTAAATCATGGATGGAAATAATTTCTTCGCTCACCTTCGTTTTAAGAGACTCAAAGAGGTTGATTGTCTTGTCGTAGAGTTTATAAACACCTTTGAATGAGAATCCTTTGCTTATAGGCCATGAGAGCGGTTGTACCTTAATGTTTAACTCTTCTTCCAATTCATCCAGCAAGTCAAAGGCGTCTTGTCCTTCAAGGTCCATCTTGTTGATGAATACAATTACCGGTGTATCGCGCATCCGGCAAACCTCCATGAGTCGCCGTGTTTGCGTTTCAACGCCTTTCACGCTGTCGATGACTAGTATAACGCTGTCCACAGCCGTGAGCGTTCGGTAGGTGTCCTCTGCGAAGTCTTTGTGACCTGGCGTATCGAGCAGATTTACCTGCATACCGTTGTATTCAAAAACCATCACGGATGTGGCAACTGATATTCCACGCTGCCGCTCGATTTCCATGAAGTCTGACGCTGCTGTTTTCGTGATTTTGTTGCTCTTAACTGCACCTGCCGTTTGAATTGCACCGCCAAAAAGCAGGAGCTTTTCGGTGAGTGTTGTCTTACCGGCATCGGGGTGTGAGATGATGGCAAATGTCTTTCTGCGTGATATTTCGTCTTTTAAAGCCATGGCGCGAAGATAATAGAGACGCAGGAACGTGTTCCTCAAGGGTTCCTACCCTCGCGTGAACCATAGTTTGCTCTAGTTGTTTGGTAGATATGAAAACAACATTAATTATTGTTGCAGTATTAGCGCTCGCGTTAGCCGCATTTGGGTTTCGCAATTTTGTTACACCTTCTAAGAAAGCTTCGATGATTGCTTCTACCCCTAAGTCTTTTTATGAATTGTCCTACACGAATATCGATGGTAAAACCGTGAGCATGTCTGAATACAAAGGCAAGTATGTGCTCTGTGTGAACGTGGCCAGCAAATGTGGTCATACTCCACAGTATGCTAAACTTCACGCACTTTACGAGAAGCATAAGGATAAGCTGGTCATTATAGGTTTTCCCTGCAATCAGTTTCTAGGTCAGGAGCCCGGAACAGAAAAGGAGATTGCTGAATTTTGTGATAGAAAATATGGTGTCACATTTCCGCTCTCTTCGAAGGTTGATGTAAAGGGAGGTAGCCAACACCCTGTATATACTTGGCTCATGAACAAAGACGCCAACGGTGTTTCTGATGATAAGGTGGAATGGAATTTCCACAAGGTGCTTGTTTCGCCTGAGGGGACTTGGCTGAAGGCCTTTTCGGCCGGCAGCGACCCAATGGAGGTGGAAGGGGAGATTAAGTGAGAATGATTGTGCTAATTACGAATTACGAATTAAGCTTTACTTCGCTCATAATCCACAATCCGTAATCTGTAATCCGCAATCCGCAATCCGTAATCATTCATCCCTCACCCAACTCGGTGATTACACTCATAGCATTCTATGAGCACAGACCTTCTCAAGGCCATACCTGAAATTGTAGTCTTGTTTCATAAAATCAAATACCATGAAACAGATTACCTTTCTATCGCTATGTATGCTTTTCGTGCAATTGGCACTTTCGCAAAGCATACCCAATGGAGATTTCGAACATTGGACAACTTTTAATTTCTACGAGCCGAGTGGTTGGATTTCCTCCAATACGGAGACCATTCACACCAACAACTGGATAACGGTAACTCCTGTCACCGGGCATGATGGTCAAGGTCACGGCGTTCGCATGCGCACCGATGGTGTCAACGGGCGGGTGATGCCCGGATATTTCTCCAACACACTGGGCGATCCAACGCTGGGTGAAGGTGGAGTTGCCTACAACACATTGCCCCATTCTCTCAAAGGCTATGCGCGCTATCATACACAAGATGCCGATACTGCGTTGCTTGTGGTTACCTTTAAAAAGGCAGGGGAAGTGATAGGCATGAATATGTTTACCTTCAGCGGACATCAGCCTGAGTTTCTTGAGTTTAATTATTTGCTCAATGTCTCAGAAGCTCCGGATAGCGTCATTATAGCCGCTGTTTCCAGTGACGTCCGAAATCCGGAAAATATGGTTACGGGCAGCTATTTGGATTTAGATGATTTGTCATTCGAAGGGCGTCTTGTATTGCCTCAGGTGGATAATCATGATTTCGAAAGTTGGCAGCAGGCAACGATTCATCATGCCAATGGTTGGCAAGTTCAGGGAAAGGATGTGGACCGCACGGATGCGACGCCATTCGGTGATTATGCCGTCCGAATGACTTCCTATACGGATTGGGAAGGTCATGTTCATCCATCCGGTATACGCACCGGCTATGTGGATCCCGGAGGACAATGGTTGGGAGGCTTACCTTATTCTCAGGTTACGGATACGTTGCGTGGTTGGTATAAGTATTTCGCAGATGGTCAAGATGTGGGTTTACTATCCCTTGAGATGCTCAGTGGCAATGTGAGCCTTGGAGGTGCGTATTATCAGTTTTATCCAATAGAGGATTGGACTTTCTTCGAGATACCCATGCATCTCAATCAAGCACCGGACACCTTGCGAATGCAGTTATCATCAACAGCGTATCCACTTGATGAAGCATTAGTGGGAAGCACGCTATATGTAGATAATCTTCAACTCACATCCCAAGCCGCGTTAACTGTTAATTCAATTAGAATTGATGCTCCTGGAAATCCATACCCAAATCCGGCAGTCGCTCTGCTTCATATTCCACTTCCTGTCGGATATAAAGGTGACATTAATCTTTTGATTTATGATGAGTTGGGAACCCTTGCAAAGACTGTCAACGTGCATCAGCCGGAAAGCGTCTTACGACTTCCTTTGGATGGTTTGGCTCCGGGCAGTTATGTTTATGAAGTTCGCAGCAGCGAATGGTTGTATGCGGGCAAGTTTGTTAAGAATAAGTAAGTAATAACAGGGGTGGCAGTAAACCTTTAAAAGGTGTCTTTGTTTTTGGAGTATGCGTGGAGTTAAAAAACAACACCTTCCTGAAAAGACATGTCCGGTTTTCTGCCGCCCTTTTACTTGGAGAAAAAAATGGGCCTCCGTTTGGCATGAAGTGAAATACTGCAGTGATCGCTGCCGGATGAATAGGACCCAGTCATGAATGCGACCATCATTTTCCCCCATCAGTTATTCACTCAAACGCCTATGGAATCGGCGGGTCGAGATGCAACTAGTGAACATGTGTGGCTCATAGAGGAGCCTCTCTTTTTTCTTCAGTACAATTTTCATCCTGTGAAGAGAGCGTACCATAGAGCGACGATGAAAGTGTATGAAGCTGAATTGAGTGCGCGCAATAAGACAGTACATTACATACAAGCCCATGAGCCCTTGGCTGATGTGCGATCGTTGATTAAGCATTTGTATGAGCAAGGTGTTCAAAATATTTACCTCTACGATGTGGTTGATGATTGGCTTGAGCGAAGGATTATAGCGGCATCAACCGGAGTTGCCCGGCACTTCCCGGTCATAAATTGGCAACACAGCCCTATGTTTTTAGAGTCGAAGAAGGACGTTTTGGATTATTCAGCAGGTAAGAAAAGATTGTTCCATGCTGACTTCTACAAGAAGCAGCGTATCAAGCATCGCATACTTGTCGATAATGACAACCAGCCGTTGGGTGGCCAATGGTCGTTCGATGAGGATAACCGCAAGCGCTACCCGAAAAATGCAATTGCTCCTATGCTTCCTAAGTTGGCTGAATCGGAAGTTTGGGATGCAGCTGTTGCCTATTCAAAGGAATATTTCGAGAATCCTTACGAACTACCCTTGGGTAGTTTTCGATATCCGATAACGCGCTCTGAGTCGCTTTCCTGGTTGGATGATTTTCTGAAGCATCGATTGCATGATTTCGGAG
>JAURKF010000133.1 GCA_030831885.1 Flavobacteriales bacterium | reverse complement strand
GTTGCTGTTTGGATGAATGATGAACTCTGGACCGATAGCCTTCACTACCACGAAGCGACCTCGTTTATATCTGTTCCGGCAAGCGATTCCATTAATTGGGATATTCGCAGTGCTACTGATTCAAGTGTAATTTACTATACGTGGACCTCCTATCTTGAGACAGACAGTAAAAATATTTTCACGCTACATGGTCACGTTCAATCAACCTATCAGCCCTTCCAGCCTCTGTCTGTTGAGCATTTCAATCAAGCACTGAACCTTAGCGCTTCGTCCGGAAGTGCAGATATCCTGTTCTTCCATGGCGCCTCAGATTTAGACACAATCGACATCGCAGAGACAGAATTATTCGAACTCACCGCATTCGATCAACTTCCATATGGGCGATTCTCAGGTTATATCAACCTATTCCCCGCCGATTTCGGTTGGAGCATGTTCGATGCTGCAGGTATCTCTAACCTGGGAGAATTTTCCCTGCCAATCCCTTCGCTCAACTGGAGTGGAAAGGCAATTACTATCGTCACCGGGGGTTTTTACAATCAAGCAAATAACAACAATGGACAAGCGCTTGGCCTGTGGGCTACCACCGGCGATGGAGGGCCCATGGTGTGTCTGCAACCAATGCAATGGAACTTGAATGCCAACGTCCAGTTTTTGCACAACGCTTCACTTCCTGCATCTCAAAACATCCGCATTAAAGTGGACAGCATAGATTGGCAATCCTCTGTTAGCGAACATTCTTCCACTCCCTTTGCACCATTTCCTGCCGGAAAAGATGTTATACTATCCATTCACTCCAATTTGCTCGGCAGCCCTTTGGATAGTCTGTGGAGCGACACACTTCATCTGTTTAGCGGCAACCGATATCAGCTGATTTGGTATGGTGGATTTACATCCGAGTCGCCTGCCCGATTACTGGTTCATGAATACGCTGATTACACAGCACCTCCTGATCAATCGCTACGCATGCAATTCTTTCATGGCGCCTCCCAATGGCAGACCATTAGCCTGATTGAAGACACCGTAACTCAAACACCACTCTTCGAATCGATACCCTTTGGGTTCATGTCCGACACGCTAACACTTCCGACAGTAAACGAAGAATGGTTGCTATTTTCTGCGATTGACAGCATCACCGCGCTGAGCGCTCCACTTGATACTCTCAACCTGAACCAGCAGACTATCACTATGCTCACAAGTGACGAGTGGAGCGATGATGTCATTTCCGCTTGGTTTTGCTACGAGAATGGAGGCCCCATGCACCATCTATCTGCGCTCACGATACCGGAGACTCCCATATTCTGCGATGTTCAGCTCGTTCATGCCTCATCCGATACCATGCTGCACAGTGTCAATGTATGGGTCAATGACTCCTTGCTGTTTCCGAACTTTCAATTTGAATCGGCATCTGTGTTTACTCCCGTTCAGTGCAATAACGGTGTAATCATTCGCATAACGCAGGTTGACAATGTTTCATCGGTGCTGTTCACCGACACCCTAATGCTTACACCTAGCCAACAACATCGTCTGATTTTGTGGGGAATTTTCGATTCACCGCATTACAATCCCGCGCCGGAGCTGACATGGTACATCGATGAAAATTTCTATGCATCATCTATTGAATCAGGCAATACAGACATTCGCTTCTTTCACACCGTAGCCGACATTGGCGACATTCAAGTAAATGAAGCATCCATTCCGGTAGTTCCCTTTTACAATGAAGTGGAGGTAGGAGAAATGTCTTACATACAAAGCGTGGCGGCCAATGAAAATTACGGCATCGAGCTGCTCAACGCCCCCTCCCAATTTCTCTACGACTCCTATGCATTACCTGTTTTAGAACAAGGCTGGGAAAATCGTTCAGTAACGCTCATCAGCACAGGGTTTCGTCAACCCGCCAACAACAGCAATGGTGAGCCGCTTGAGGTTTGGTCTCTTTTACCCGATGGCAGCATGAGTGTGCTGCCACAATTTGTGCTTACCGAAAATACCCGGGTGCGGACCAAAGTATCTATCGTTCCAAACCCTGCCCAAGAGTCGGTTCGATTAATCGCAACGTCATTTGGTAATGGTTGGGCTACCCTCCACCTAATCGGCCCTGAAGGGGAAATTTTACTCGAAAAAAAATGCTTAACGATGGGCGGCGCCATCAACGAATCTATCAACGTCCAATCCATACCTTCCGGGATATACAACATCCGAATAACGAGTGATACGAATACTCATACCCTTTCTCTTGTCATTCAACATTAACGATTAAACACCATGGAGAGGAATAGTACCGGTAATCTCTAAACCATACGCGTCGAGGCCTGCACGACGATGCTCCGGGTGATTGGTGATGATGCGCATTTTCTTCACCCCAACCAATCGCAGAATTTGTGCTCCTATTCCATAGTCGCGGTTGTCCATAGGAACATTTCCGGTGTCGAATGTTGAGAGAAGTGAATTCATTTGCTGAAGAAGTCCACCTTCCGCATCCATTCTGTTGATATAGACCAGCACTCCTTTACCTTCTTTTTCAATAAGCCTTAAAGCCGCATCGAGCTGAGGTCCATGTGCGTCCTTTTGCAAATTGAAAATATCGCCCAACATGTTGGATGAGTGAACACGCACCGCGATTGACTCATCTTCAGCCCATGAGCCTTTTACTAATGCGAGATACTCTTTACGTTCTATTGTTTGACGGAAACCAACCATTCTAAAATCGCCATAAGCAGTTGAGATATGATGCGACGCAACTTGCTCAACCAATGTTTCCTCGCTAAGACGATATGCGATAAGATCTCGAATTGAAATAAGCTTCAAGCCAAACTGGTCCGCAATTTCCATGAGCTGAGGCAACCTTGCCATGGTACCGTCATCATTCATGATTTCTACAATAGCACCCGCAGGAGCCAATCCTGCCATGCGCGCGAGATCTACGGCTGCCTCGGTATGACCTGTTCTTCGCAACACGCCCCCATTTTTTGCTTTCAGAGGGAAAATATGTCCGGGCCTTGCAAAATCAGAAGGCTTAAAACCGGGAGTTACCATGGCCTGAATGGTCTTGGCTCGATCGTGCGCACTTATACCTGTTGTGCAGC
>JAURKF010000132.1 GCA_030831885.1 Flavobacteriales bacterium | reverse complement strand
CGCAAGCATTTCAGCACGCTGGCGACCATATACCGCCTCCATGATGCGTTGTTCGAAATAAACTGTAAAGCCCTCATTCAGCCAGAAATCATCCCAGGTCGAATTGGTTACCAGATTGCCACTCCAGCTATGCGCAAGCTCATGAGCCACTAATGAAACTAGTGACTTATCTCCTGCAATGATGGTGGGTGTCGCAAACGTGAGTTTCGGATTCTCCATTCCACCGAAAGGAAATGCCGGCGGTAAAATGAGCAAGTCGTATCGTCCCCATACATAGGGTCCGTACAGTTTTTCTGCAGCATCAACCATAGCCTGCATTTCACTGAACTCATCGGCCGCCGCATCAATCAGCGAAGGAATAGCATACACACCTGTGCGATCACCAATAGCCCTGAACTGGACATCGCCAACAGCAAGAGCCATCAAGTAACTTGGAATGGGTTGGTCCATTACAAAACTATATTTTCCATCCACCGAGCGAATTTGAGGGTTCTCTGCGCTCATCAGGGCCATTAATCCTGCAGGAACTTTCACTCGTGCATTATATGTAATGCGAACTCCCGGACTGTCCTGACAGGGTATCCATGTGCGCGCTAAAACAGCCTGCGATTGGGTAAACAAAAAAGGCTTTTCACCATCAACCCAAAGCAGTGCTTCTGCATCAGGCGAAGTACTGTAGGCAATACTCACCTGCTTGGATTGCTTTTGAATAGGAATTCGCAATGCACTGCCGATGTATTCTTTTTCCTCTCCTTGAGTAAACTTGGACGGAACATTATCTACCATCACCGTGGTAACCTTTAATCCTTTGCTATCAAAAATAATCGTGTCCGTGCCCGAGACATTTTCAATATCATACAATGCAACTGCATCAATCGTGTGAGTGTCAAAATGTATTTCGGCATCCCATTCTAAATGTTTTACGCATGCATCATTCGGTTTCGACCATGTATGTGGGTCACGAGCTAGTTTCATATTGGCTATCATCATTTGCGAACGTTCTGATCGAGGGTTTTCGCTGGTGTCGCCGGCGCAGGAAGTAATTAAACCTATCAACATGGAACATAGGGTAAGGCGCATGGGGGGATTAGAGATTACGGATTACGGATTATGGATGGTCGTTGTGCGTTTGTATTAGTGTGTTATTGTGATGCGCGCTCGAGCAGTTGATTGCCCTGTTGCAATTTGTAAGATATAGATTCCTGCAGCCAATGAGCCTGTATCTACCCTATTCATCACAACCGGCAGCTCAATGCACTGACCATTCATTGCGAATAGTTGAACCAACGTTGGTTGATTGTCGGTTGAGGTTCGAATTAAAAGAGCGTCATCGGCAGGATTCGGATATACAATCATTTCATTCAGCGTGTGCATTGGAGTGCCAAGACCTTCTGTGGCCAGGGCCATCATAACCGCAGCATATGCATCTACTTTTCCCATACCCCAGCGCACATCACCGGGAGCACTTATGGGGCCGGTAAATTCATCTGTTCTAGCTGTTGTCATTAAAATCTCTTTCACCTGTGCTGATGAAAGAAGCGGATTCGCATCGAGAAGCAGGGCCACGATGCCGGCTACACAAGGAGACGACATGGATGTTCCAGAAAAACGTGCAAAATCGTAGGTTGTACCGTTGAAGTTGACAGCATCAATCGAGGTAAACGAGGCATTTGTAAACGATGATATAGAAGAACACACATTTACCCCGGGAGCAGCTACATCCGGCTTTTGCACTTCATTCAACAATGGGCCATAGCTTGTAAAAGAGGCGATGCCCCCGCCGAGCAAGTTGCCAAAGTTGCTGAGGTACCGAGCTGAATATGCTGCCACACTGATGCAAAAGGATGCGCATGTAGGCTCAGCAATAGTGTATTCAGAGTCGCCATTGACAACCGTAGTTCCGAACGATGTGAATGGAAGGCCCCAATTGCCAACACCATTCACCAACTCAATAATGTTCCAATAATGAACCACACCGCTTTCAGCCCCAGAGTTGAGAATAATCTTAAGTGAATTGCTTTGGTTGCGAACACGCAGACGCATATGCGGGCGCTGATTCGTTGGGAACGCAGCATCCGTTGTAACATTGAAAAACACCGTATCAGATCCTATCACCAGCAATGAATCGAAATAAGCGGGCATTGTATTGGTCATGAATTGCTGTGTTTCTGCCTGCAGCGCATTCAAACTATTGTATATCTGAATTCTCGACCAAAACGTTTGATTGGGCTCACCCCACATGGTGATTGATTCACCCCAATTGTTGGGTTGCGGTGTCTGTGCATCGAAATTGATACGTGTCTGAAATTCAGAATTATCAAAAGTGTATTTGATGTGATGGTTGTTGTCGCCATTGTTTCCTGCAGAGGCCATAAACACAACTCCCTCATCACTCATTTGATCAATAACCTGCGAAAGCAGCGAGGTACCATCGAGCGTTCCCATATAAGTAAGCCCCCAACTCATGTTTATGACCAATCGCTTTCCTTGCTGCTCAGCCACTTGTTGCATCCAATGAAATCCATCGATGACCGATGCAGCATCAATCAAAAAAGTAGTAAATAGGAATCCCGCAGCAGGCGCCATTCCGCGGTATTGAATACCCGCACCACCTCCACCTGCTATTCCCGCCACATGGCTTCCATGCGTTCCAAAGCTGTAAATGTTGGCAGTGTCACCGCCTGCGGCCATTAAATCTTCCGGGGTCTCATAGACCGTTCCATACGAATAGCCTGTGGGATGAGGACCAGAATTTTTGAATTGATCCCAGGCAGCAACCACACGCGATTGTTGAAGCAGTGTATCGTAAAACATCGGATGCGTATAATCAAACCCCCAATCGGTTATGCCTATCAGCACATTTTCTCCATCAAATCCTTCCGGTAATCCGGCACCGAAATAAACGCTGTCCACTCGTACATCATAACGCACCCTATCGAGCATTGGTGCTACTTTCGAAGGAATTTCAACATACGAAAAAACATTTTCAAGTTGCACCTGTGACAGTACATTCATGGGGATTTTCGCAGTTGCTATGCGCCCTATCGTGACATTATGCATCACACCAAGAATAGTTAACGATGACCAATTGGGTTGGTCCACCAATTTCCCCATTACAGACAAATAGTATTGCCCCTTGATTTCATAGACCGGAAATGACTCCAGTTGTTCGGACTTAAAAGTTGTATTGGACAAACTTATTTCTAGGAGTTCATTCCATTGACGACGCGTATCGGACGGCATAATAACCTGAGCAATTGCGGAATGACCAATAAGCAATATGGCTATAAGTAATTGAACTTTCATAGAACGTATTATAGAAATGTAAAGCACAAATCAAGGGCTACATTTCGAAAAGACCACATTTATTCCTTATTAATTTTTTCAACCTCAGCAATATCTTCAACCGATATTTGCATGAAGGGTTTGCGATGAAAACAAAGGGCATTCGGATAACACTCGAATTATGCCATCGTTTTCTTAGCAATTACAATACAATCTAAGATGAAGACAGTGTGTATTCTGCAAGCTAGAATGGGCAGCACGCGCCTGCCCGGCAAGATATTGATGCCCTTGAACGGGCGCAGCATCTTGCGGCACGTCGTGGAAAGAATCAGAGGGGCAGAGAGTATCGATGAGATGATTGTGGCTACAACCCTCAATGCAGAAGACGATGCAACAGAGAGGGAATGCGAAGCCATTGGTGTGCGCTGTTTTCGTGGTAGCGATTGGGATGTATTGGATCGTTTTTATCAGGCAGCACAATCCTGCTCAGAACGCCCCGACCTAATCGTTCGTATTTG
>JAURKF010000015.1 GCA_030831885.1 Flavobacteriales bacterium | reverse complement strand
CGCGATGTTGCATCCATTGAACAAAATCGTTCATCGTTCCTATCACCTCATCGATTCCTTTGCCATCAAGCGCAGAAGTCGTGAGCACAGGAGGAAACCAACCATCATCTCGAGCCGGAAATAAATGAAGCGCAGAGGAATAGTCAGCTTTAGCTCGTGCTGCGTTTCCGACATTATCGCTATCTGCTTTTGTGATAATCATGGCATCGCACATTTCCATAATCCCACGCTTAATGCCCTGGAGCTGATCGCCGGCACCTGCCAACATTAGCAGCACAAACATATCGGTCATTGCATGAACAGTTGTTTCACTCTGCCCCACCCCTACCGTTTCAACCAATATTACATCATAGCCTGCGGCCTCACACAACACGATAGATTCACGTGTTTTTCTTGCCACTCCACCGAGTGTTTCCGAAGATGGTGAAGGACGTATGAATGCTCGACTATCGGCAGCGAGACGTTCCATGCGAGTTTTATCACCTAAAATACTTCCCTTGCTTATGGGGCTGGATGGGTCAACAGCAAGCACCGCCACTTTCTTTCCTGCTTCAAGCAATTTCATACCTAAAGCGTCGATAAACGTGCTTTTACCTACACCCGGAACACCCGTGATGCCCATGCGCACTGACTTGCCGGAATGTGGCAAACACAATCGAATAATATCAGCAGCAATCTCATCCTGTCCGCTTTCGACGCATGTTATTGCCTGAGCCAAAGCAGCGCGGTCTCCCTGTATAAGCGCGTTAGTAAGCCCCTGCGCATCGCGCGCTTGCACCTGCGAGCGTATAAGTGCAATGGCTTTTTCCGCACTGTCTTTTTTTGCCGAATCTGACATGCAGCTAAAGTAGGTAAAAAGCAAGGTGAGCTGCAGAGCCCACAACTTCAGTCTTGGGATTTAATAAAGGAATATACACCGCGATTAATATTCAAAAGCAATCACCACGCAATAGGATCTAAGTTATTAGCTTCTAAAAATGCATTAGCCGATGAAAAATGCTTGCAACCGAAGAATCCTTGATAAGCAGATAAAGGCGAAGGGTGCGGAGCTTTTAAAACGAGATGCTTATTCGTATCAATTAGCGGTTCCTTTCTCTGTGCAGCATTTCCCCAAAGCATGAACACAACATGTTCCCTTCGCTCACTAATCACTTGAATGACCCTATCCGTGAAAAAGTCCCATCCAAAATCACTATGAGCGCTAGGCTTTTTTTCCTCGACCGTGAGTGCTGTATTGAGCAAAAAAACGCCTTGTTCGGCCCAGCGCGTCAAATCAACCAGAGGCATACCATTCACGTCATCCCAAACCTCTTTTAATATGTTGCGCAGTGATGGCGGTGCTTTTACTCCGCTAAGCACTGAGAATGCCAATCCATGGGCCTGACCGGCACCATGATAAGGATCCTGTCCAATTATTACGACCTTCACCTGTTCAAGCGTACAGCAATTAAACGCTTGAAAAATTTCCGATTTACGCGGATAACAAGTTGTATTTTCATAGGCGAAATCAACGCGATTACATAGAGTTGTCCACTCGGGTTGATGAAACAATCTCTCCAACGATTGCAACCAAGTGTCGGATGTAAACCGAAGCTTTTCCATGAAGCAAATCTACGGGACCTGCATCATCTATTGACTCAGATCAAGTAATCCCGGTATATTGCACAATAACTTTGTATCGAGATGAAACGAGTAATTGTTAGCGCACTATTCCTGCTTCTACTTTCCATTTTCGAAGCATGTCTTCACACGCAAATTCAACGTCAGCCCGCTGCCGGCGATAATCTAGGATTTGAAATAACAGAGCATGGTTTGCCTTCCAATTGGATTATCTACAATCCCCCTAAATGTGAACACACGGTGTATGCCGATACTTCGGAGTACAAGGAAGGAAGTCATTCACTTCGTTTTGATATTACAACATGCACTGAAGAGGACAAAGTCAATTTCACTGGATTTACCAATGAGTTTATGGAGCTCACACGTGGGGGCGGTAAGTATCATGTCAGTTTCTGGCTGCGCAATCAAGGCACTCAAATGAGCATCTATATAAATGGGGTTCGAGCCAAAGGTGCTGGCGAACAGCCTATCATTATCGATGTGAATGATTCATTTTCCGAATGGAAACAATTTGAGACTGATGTGGCCATCGATCCCGACATGTGGCTCCGCCTAGAACTTCAGGTGCGAGGTAAAGGTTCGTGTTGGATTGATGACGTGAAAATTGAAAAAACAAAGTAGCTACATCGCAAATTTTCACCGTGTATAGTTTGCATGTTAAAGTGAAGTATGAACCGTAAAACTTTTTTGACTCTCATGGCGGGAACCACAGGCATGGCAGCACTCGAATCTGTGCGGCTATTGAATGACCTATTTGCAGAAACCGACCAAATGATGCCTGCGCTTTTCATCGGTCATGGCTCGCCCATGAACGGCATTGAAGACAACCTTTTCAGCAATCGTTGGAAACAATTAGGAAAGGAGCTTCCACTGCCTAAAGCGGTGCTGGTTATTTCAGCTCATTGGCTTACAAAAGGTACATTTATAACGGCACCCGATCAGCCGCGGACCATTCACGATTTCGGAGGGTTTCCACAAGCCTTGTTCGATGTGCAGTATCCTGCAAAGGGCGATGAGGGATTAGCCAAATCCATCTCGGAATTTTCAACGAATCAAGAAATCAGACTTGATCACGAATGGGGACTCGATCATGGATCTTGGACCATCCTTCGTCATATCTACCCCAATGCCGATGTTCCGGTTCTGCAGTTGAGTATCGATTACAATCAAGAGCCGGCTTTTCATTACGAGCTGGCGAAGTCACTTTCAGGACTGCGAAAACGAGGAGTTCTAATCATAGGTAGTGGAAACATGGTGCACAACCTACGCATGGTCGATTTCGCTCGTTTGAATGAAGACAACTATGGATTTGATTGGGCACTCGAAATCAACGAGCTATTCAAATTGAAAATACTTTCCGGTGATCATCAGGCGCTTATCAATTATTCATCGCTTCATGAAGCATCGAAACTGGCCATTCCTACTCCTGACCACTACTATCCATTATTATATACACTCGGCTTGCAAAAGTCTTTCGATTCGATTAGCTTCTTCAACGATCGGGCGGTTGCAGGTTCACTTACAATGACAAGCGTGCTATTGAGTTAATGGTGCTCAATACTAAACCTGAAAGTTGGTTGTATTCACAGCAGCCATTGGTATAGCTATGTTTGCGCTATGAAAGAACATTTAACTCAATTGACTACAGAAGTAGAGAAACTGAGCAAATCCATTGGAACATGGATGAAAGAGCAGACATCCGTTTCTGAATATTCAGCTGAAGTTAAAAGTGAAAATAACCTCGTGACTTATGTTGACAAAGAGAGTGAACGTCGTTTTGTGGAAGGCCTGCAACTCTTGCTGCCCGAAGCCGGTTTTGTTGCAGAGGAAGGTACAGGTGCGCGCAATGCCTCGGGCCTCAATTGGGTAATTGATCCGCTAGATGGAACAACAAACTTTGTGCATGGTATGCCTGTGTGGTGCACCAGTATTGGATTGTGCGATGGTATTTACCCTATCCTTGGTGTTATCTATGACCCAAATTCAAATGAATGTTTCAGCGCCTTTAAAGATGGTGGCGCATTTCTGAATGGAATACCTATACAGGTG
>JAURKF010000131.1 GCA_030831885.1 Flavobacteriales bacterium | reverse complement strand
CTTGGAATGGCAATAATCACCTCGTCGATTTTGCCGGCAGAATAAAACTCATCCAATTTTGCACGCGAAAAAATGGACTTGCCATCAAGTGTCTTGCCGTGTTTATGCGGATTGTCATCGATGAAAGCAATAACTTCCATGCGTGTCCGCGGGTCTCGATCGATGGCTTGTTTCGTAATTAGCCCGCTTTCGCCTGCACCGTATATAATAGCGCGCTTATTCACTTTGCCGGGGTTCTTCAGTTCTACATAAAGCACTTTTATGGCAATGCGCAGCACAATCATGCTGAAAAGAGCAATCAGATATTCAAGAACTACGATTGAATAGGGAATAAAAAACAAACCATCGAAAAGCCAGTATCTCAATGCATTGAGCAACGCAAAAACTAGGGTGCCGACGGTTAGAACAGTGAATATTCGTACAGTGTCTTGCGAGCTGGTGAAACGAATAATACCCGCATAGGTTTTTCCGACGAGAAAACTTACCAAGCGAATGCCTAGTAAAATGGGAATAAACGCAATTGCCAATTTCAATTCGGATGTCGGCGGTGCGAACTCGAATCGTACTAAATAAGCAGCTGCATATGCCCCGGCGCAAATGACCAGGTCGAGCAGAAGTATAATCCAGCGTGGTGTGTTTCGTTGGGGTATGAGCACGCACAAATGTAACTTAGTATTGCATTTGCTTTAACTACTGATAACGTTGGAATGTTGAATGGCCTATTCAATCCTATCGGTTGACGTAGCCGTTGATACCAAAAGGATCTACCGATTTATCGGCAACGGGAATTGTGCCATCCTCAATCTGGGCTACGATGTTTTCAATCCAGACATCTTCACCACTGCCATCATAATCGTCTTTTAGATTTTGGCCGAATAACCGGGCTACGCTTTGCCACATGAAGGCCGAGAATTTTCCTTTTAATTGACGCAGCAGCTCGTAGCCTGTTTCACCAGTCTGACGATCGATGAGTTTAACCAGAATGACTCCTTCAGAAACGGTCATGTTGCGCAGATCTTTTTCGAACTGATTCATCAGATGTTTCTCTGCTTTATCGAGCAAGGCTTCTTGTTGGTTGGGATCGGTAATTTGCTTACACAATGCTTCGTAGCTGCGCATCACGTCGGAAGCAGCTTTTGCATAGGGATACGTTTTAATTACTCGTTTTTGCAGTTTGTCGTATCGAGCCTTCTGAAGCGGGTTATTGTTACGTGCCGAGATTTCGATAGGTGAGTGCGTAGCATTGGCCGTAGTATCGCCATTTTCTGTGTACCAAACAGAAAAATAATAATCGGTGATGACAGTGTCGAGAATTACGTAGGTTATGGTTGGAGTCGTTTGCTGAGAATAGGAAGCGAGCCATGAAAGGCAGATGATTAATATGCCAAGAAATTTTTTCATTAGCTTTTATCTACCTCAAGAATACGACGAATATTCTATCAGGTTGCCGCGTATAATTTAATTTAACAGGGTGCAACCAATCTGTCAAGCATGCTTTCGTGCACTTTGCCAGCGAGAAGCATTCGTCTTTGGAGTTACTGAAGTGGGGCTATGTTTTTATGCCATGCATTCTGCTGCAGCAAGCGCCGCCACCAGCATTTCCTGTTCATTCTCATTATTCAACACATCGGGCGTGAAATATTTCTTCACGAAGTGAGTATCGAAGTCACCACTTACAAAGGCCGGATGTTGAATTGCCCATCTACAAAATGCGAGTGTGGTTTGGCAACCTGTAATTTCATACTCATCGATGGCTCGAACCATGCGTGCGATTGCTTCGCTACGATCTTTCCCATGCGTGATGAGCTTAGCAATCATTGGGTCGTAATAAATCGGAATGTCCATGCCTTCCTCGAAGCCGTCGTCCACACGCACGCCCGGGCCCATGGGGCGTCGGTAGGTAGTGAGTCGTCCGATATCAGGCAGGAAGTTGTTGGCCGGGTCTTCTGCATAAACACGTATCTCAAGCGCATGTCCGTTTATGTTCAGGTCTTGTTGTGTAAAGCTCAGCTTCTCTCCTCGCGCCACGTTTATCTGCTCTTTCACTAAATCGACGCCTGAAATCATTTCCGAAACGGGATGTTCCACCTGCAGCCGGGTATTCATTTCTAGGAAGTAGTAATTGCGGTTTTCGTCAACGAGGAATTCTACTGTTCCGGCTCCTGAGTAATTGCAGCTGCGCGCTACATCACAAGCGCTTTTGCCCATTGCTGCGCGCAGTTCGGGAGTGAGAATGGCGGAGGGAGCTTCTTCCACCACTTTCTGATGTCGGCGTTGAATGCTGCATTCACGCTCAAATAAGTGAACTACATTACCATGATTGTCGGCCAGTACTTGTATTTCAATATGCCTTGGACCGGCAACATAGCGTTCGATGAAAACAGAGCCATCGCCAAAAGAGCTCAATGCTTCGCTGATAGCTCGCTCCATCTGTTCTGCAAGCTCTTCGATTTTCTCCACGATGCGCATGCCTTTTCCACCGCCACCGGCACTCGCCTTTATAAGTACGGGCAGACCAACTTCGAGCGCTACTTTCTTGGCCTCTTCGACGTCGCTTACAGCGCCTTCTGTGCCAGGCACCATCGGAATATTATATTTTTTAGCGGCGCTTTTAGCCGAAAGCTTATCACCCATGATTTCCATGGCTTCGGGGCTTGGCCCGATGAGGGTAATTCCGGCTGCTTTTACGGCCCGAGCGAAACCTGCATTTTCAGATAGAAAGCCGTATCCGGGATGAATACCTTCTACGCCTAATTTTTTGCAGACCTCGATGATCTTATCGCCTTGCAAATAGCTCTGGTTTGATGGTGGTGGGCCGATACAAACGGCCTCATCGGCATAGCGAACGAAGGGGGCGTTGCGGTCGGCTTCACTGAATACCGCTACAGTAGCGATGCCCATTTCTTTTGCTGATCGCATTACTCGCAGGGCGATTTCACCGCGGTTGGCTATAAGGATTTTTTTCATGTTTTCTAGGTTCTCTTTTCCTTTAATGTCTTCTGTGTCTGTGAACGCACCGCAGTGCGTCCTAACTCACCCTGTTGTTTGCTGCACATTGTGTGCGCTTGTGTCTATCTACTGTCTGTGCACGCACCGCAGTGCGTCCTCACTCACCCTGTTGTTTGCTGCGCATTGTGTGCGCTCGTGTCCATCTGCTGTCTGCATTCGCACTTCAGTGCGTCCCCGCTTCAACCATAACTCTTCAATGTCAATGTCAGTTCATTCTGTACAAGGGTTGCCAGCTTTTTCGGCTTAAGTACCTTAACCTGGTGGCCAAAACCCAAAATTAAATTGATAAGCTCGGAAGTAATGAGGACATGTACACCAAAGGTTACATGTTGTTTGTCCTGCTTGATAATTTTCTGTGATGCATGAATAGGTTGCGTTATGAGGTACTTTCCAGGTGCTGACTCAAAGCGAAGCTCTATGAATTCGGGTTTTTCGCTTCGTTCCGTGATGCCCAGGCTGTGTTTGAAAAACAGGTCGGGGTCAAAGGACGAATCGATTGTGAATTTCTTATCGCCTGTTTCCAATTTCTCAATTCGCTCAAGGCCGTAAGTACGCATACCCTTGCGTTCTACATTGTATGCAATCAAATACCATCGGTTGTGATATTCCTTTAGCAAATAGGGATGAAGTTCATATTCGTTCAGAATGTCGTCGCTGAATTTGCGATAATGAATACGAATAGACTTACGCGATTTGATATGTTCCAACAGCGGCGCAAGGTGCTCATTGCCCAGGCTTACAGTGGATTTTTCGAATTGTATATACCTCGCAAGAGATGCATCATCGGGATTGGGCGAAATATTCACCCGGTTGATGATTTTATCGATGGCGCTCTCGTATTGTTTGAAAATGGGAATGCTCCTGAACTGCTCGAGGGTGGCGGTTGCAAAGCGAATCGCCTCTAAATCGTCGTCACCCAGTGAGAGCTCCGAAATGGAGTAGCCTTCCTCCTCATAAAAATAACCTCCATATTGCTTGCTGAATTTGATGGGGGCATAATAACCGAGTTCGTTCTCGTTTTTCATTGCCCAGATATCCTTGTCGATCGTGCTCAATGAAATAGCATCACCCCCGCTACCAAAGAGCGCATCTTCGCAGGTCTGGCGCAAATCTTCACGTGTGGGGTAGGGCTTTCCTTTGTTGGTAAGGCAGCGATCGATAATTCGGTAACGCAACAGGGCGTATTTATTTGCAGGCATAGTGCACGGTCAAATTCGTACACAAAGATGGTGTGTGGCTGTAGCGATTGGATACGTTGTTGAATAAAAAAAGCCCGCCACAATTGGCGGGCCCTTCATTATCGAGCTTCTATTTTCTATTTTGGAAGTAGTGAGGTTGCGCCAATTCGAAAAATGCTATTCTGTTTTTAGCAGCTAGCTCATGGTTCCACTGGATCTCGGTGCGCGTTACTGCACATACACCATAAGGTTTTTCGGAAAGACCGTTAAGTTCGGCGCTATCGACAGCTTTATACAGTTCGATATCGAGTTGACATTTTAATGCCCCGCCATCAGTTGGACGCTCCAATTTACGGCAATTCATTTCGTATTTGCGACTGAAGTAGCCTTCTTTCTCGAAAACGACCTCATAATTAGCGCCGCTTTTTAGCAATACTCCGAAGAACCCGTTTTCCTTCGATTCATTGCTCGAAATGAGTTCACCCCCGCAATAGACATGCACCTTCACATTCTCCATGGGTTGAGGTTTTTGCTTTTTCTTCTTTCCCCCGTCGCCTGATGGGTCGGTTAGCACACCTTCTTCAACGATACCAAAAAATAACATTTGTGCTTTTTGAGCATTCAGGGTGGTAGTCAGCGTGGCCAACCAGAGCAGAGCGATAATTTTTTTCATTGTAGCTTTTAAGTTTTCGACACGTTGTACACATGTTATCAACAAAAAGTTACGACAGAATCAAAAAAAAACTGATAATTGTCAGTTGTCGTGATCGCGGATTTTTAGTCTCGATTCTGTCTTTTCGACGTCCACTCCCAGCGAATCTGCCTCGTTTTTGGGTGGGGCGGTCATAAAACGCGATAAATCGGGCTGACCGGCATCGATCCACGCAGTGTACCAGAAGCTACCTATTGTGATTACCGCCGATTTCATTCGACGTTCAATCTGTCCGTCGAGCATGTTGCTGTAGGCCCTGCTGAAGTCTTGTGAATACACCTTCATATTTACCTGGCCGCGGGTTTCATAGGAGTATTTTTTCTCCTCTCCGAAACTGGCGGTCAGATTGCGTTCGAAGCTCAGTACCGAATCGACTGCAGCGAAGCTCTCTTCAATACGCTCCCAGATATATTGTTGAGGTGCCTTCACATAAGTTGCCTTGCCAACAAAAAAGTCATAGTCATTGAAATACAATTCAGGAATGCGGCTCTCCCAGAAGCCATGGATACCGCGTTGCCCCGTTTTTTGTCCGTTATAATTGCTAGTGGTGTGCAAGGGCACGTGCGAATCACCAATGTAATGACCTATTTCCGCCGACAGGCGTAAAATCCTGTTCACGTCCTCGTTGCGAAAAGCCGTGGTGAGGCGCTGCTGCATAAGGTAAGTATGCCAAGGCACAATGCCGTGGGCTCTCAATGTATCTTCCGAGAATTTTGCAACGGCATCATCCCAGCGACGAGGTACATTTTCGAACGGGTTCGGTTGCTCGGCGGTGATGTAGCGGTCGAGGTCTATGTAATGACACTCGGCTTCGCCCTTAACACTATATCGTCTTTTATCGGGGTCCACCGAATGGTCGATGAGGTAGTCCATGTTGGCTTTGTAAAACCCAAAAAGCTCCTCGGGTAGCGTGTAGATAGCGAGTTCGTTGATTTTTTTATGTCCGAAAAATCCCCAGCTGTTGGTCTCAAGCACGCAGATATGTGGTTTATGGGAACTCGCCAGCAATGCGAACGTAATCAGCATACAACAGGTGAGAATTCGGCGCATAGTACCTGGTTAGTGAGCAATGGCCTCTGCATTGAGCCACTCCGTTGGTTCGTATTCCAGTTTAACTAGCACTCCATTTTCTAAAATGGGAATGCAGGGCACCGTGTTGGCGGTTAGACAGTATTTTACATCCTGAAGAATATTCAGTTTTTTCAGTCGTCGGCGATGCGAGGATGCCCTTAGAAAACTCCATAGATTTTCCCGTGCCGAGCGGTACATGAACTTGGCGGCTACCGTGCTGTCTTCTACACACTGAAATTTGCGAGATTCAATTAGGATGTCGGCAATGGCTCCGCCGCAAATAGTGTCTTCGAGGTTCACTTTGTCCTTCCAACCTGAAGCCAGTATGAGGGTGTTTTTGTGCTGCTCGGCCAGCCATGAGCACAGGATGTCGAGATTGTTGAGACAGCCGATTACCACGGTTTTTCGTTCGCTTGCCATCTGAATGGCTTTGGTTCCGTTGGTAGTTGTGAGGACCACCGTTTTGCCTTTCATGGTTGAATCCATGTATGCATACGGGCTGTTGCCAAAATCGAACCCCTCCACCACATGACCATCGCGCTCGGCGCCTACAATGAATCCTTTCTTCTTGTATTCGATTGCCTCATCTACGCTAGCGACCGGAATGATTTTCTCGACTCCGCTATGCAACGCTGTGGTTATCGCGCTAGTAGCCCTCAATACATCAATCACTACTACAATGTCAAATTCCTCCTTATACAGATGATACTGCCCGGGAGTGTAGCATACTTCGATGAGTTTTCGGTTGAGGCTGGGTGGCAAGGGGTAAGGGGTAAGGGGTAAGGGGTAAGGG
>JAURKF010000130.1 GCA_030831885.1 Flavobacteriales bacterium | reverse complement strand
CCCCTTGTCGTTGGTGCCCGACCAACGCAAGCCACACACATAGTAAGGCGTATTCTCGGCCAGCAATCCACGCGTAACATTCAATTGATCTTTTCCGATATTGGATTCAAGCCCAATATAGGACGGAAGTATACCAATGTCGATGCGAGAGGACGTAGCACCACCGAAGCGATAACCTATGGAAGCTTCGTAAAGATTTCGTACTGCGTTGGGTTCTGATGCTAGATTTCGGCGCACGTAGGTTCCCAGCATTGGCGCTGCCACCAAGCGCCAACGATTGTGATTGATTGCATAACGCATGTACCCGAGGTTGATATTACCTCCACGAGTTGTGTGGTTGTATAAGAACTCAGGACGATCCGAGGACTCGCCTTGCTGCAGCCCCCAATAAAGTTCTGCATAACCTGAGAACTCAAACGAAGTGGTGTCTTGTGCAACAGAAATGAATGTTGCCAACACAAAGATTCCAATTAGGAATAGAGTCGTAATTTTTTGCATGAGCCAAAAGTAACGAATCACACCTTGAACTTGCCTGTTCGGATATCAAAACCATACGGACAATGTTTGCAACCACTTTGGCAGCAATATCCGCGCTTGAGGTGATACTTTTCCGTGAATACGATGTATCCTTCTTCCGTATAGTAGTAGTCTTGTCCTTCTATTTTCTTTCCTACTGCCATGGCCACACAACAATTATTTATCGGTAGGGTTCACGCCCGGTTCGAAATCGAGCGATATGGAATTCATACAATAGCGCTTATACGAGGGCGCCGGACCATCATCGAAGATGTGACCCAGGTGTGAGTCGCATCGTCCACAGGTAACCTCGGTGCGTATCATGCCGTGGCTCTTATCGAGTGTATACTTCGTGGCACCCTGTCGAATATTCTCGAAAAAGCTGGGCCATCCGCAACCGCTGTGAAATTTGGAATCGGAACGAAATAGCGGATTTCCACAGACCGCACAATAGTACGTGCCGATGACCTCATTTTCATAATACTTTCCGGTGAAAGCTCGCTCGGTGTGGGCTTCGCGGGCCACCAGATAGAGGTCTTGCGGAAGGATTTTTTTCCATTCCTCATTGCTTACCTGAAGATGCGTTGTATCGATGCGGGAATAGTACGGGTTGTTCATTGAGTTGAAATTTTCCTGGGGGGCCGATTGATTAGTAACGGGCTGACTGCATGCGCTAAGTGCCGCGCATAGTAAATAAATAGAACCCAGTTTTGCCAGATTTATCATGATTATTGAGCGAAGTAATTACACTCAACGTTCAACAAACAAACTAATTCTATCGGTGTTCAGATTTATAAACCTGAATACCGAGACTACAATCAGAAGTTTACTTGAGCTTGCAGGCGAAGAAGACTTCCGCGCTGAAAATTGTCCTGATTAGTGAAGTCCTCGTATCTGCGTTTAGAAACGGTATACATAGCTACAAGCTCAAACTGCTTGTAGGGTTGCCATTCCACCCCATACTCTATTTCTTCAACATTGTAGCTGCGTGCATCCTTCTCGTGCTTTTTTCCGCCATCATATACTTGATATCGGCAAAAAGGAAATAACATCTGGTTGCCCAACTTCACCTGATAGCATATCTGAGCGTAACCACCGCGCAAATCACGTACTTCAATAGAATCAGAAAGCACATTAAATTCAGGCCCCTTTCCAATATTGTATTCTGCCTGAATGCCGAAGGGCTTCGGGTATAGTGTTATTGAAGCGGCAGCACGTTGGTCGAGATAACTCAACGACTCTGAATACTTTACTCCTGAACTCAAGTTAGCCTTGGGTATTACGAATCGGCCCGTATATGCCTGCACGCCTGTTTCCAGAATTTGACCCCCGATTTGAAAAGGGTATGTCAAGCGCGATACAACATGTGGCTCATCATTTAGCTCGGGATTATTCGCGGTTTGTCCGTTGTAAGCCCCCAAAGCAAATACCCCATAGTCGCCACTACCCTTCAGCCCGGATTTAACCAACTCCGAGAAAAGCTGACGAACTCGCTTGGGTGCCCAATAAAAGAAAACCCCCAAATCACGCTCATTACTTACCGCGCTATTCAAAGCATCATTACGATCAAGTGGCAATCGATTTTGGCTGCTTTGCATATTCTCAAATCCAAAAGGAACCTTACTTTGACCTATGCGCACACGAAATTCATTTTCATCGTCCATTCCAATATCGAAATAGGCATCACGCAATTGACCGAAATGCAGTTTGTCGCTGCTTGGACTACTCGCAAAGTCGGGCTGCACATATAAATACGTGCGTTTACCAATCTGACCAAAAATGATGACACGCATACGTCTAATAAAAAATCCTCCATCCCCCCCCCAAGACCTGTCGCATTGTTCGCAACCTAACTCCTCATTCGTTTCAAGCAAGCGATTATAGCGAACCTGCGAATAGCCACGAATAGAAAATGTGTCATACCACTTCTTCTCATTGGCACTAATTTTTTCCTTTTTGTTCAGCGTGTCTGTTTGCGCAACGGCGCTTTGAAAAGTAAAGCTACATGCAGCAATCAATAGGTAACACAGGACTTGTAATGATTTCATATCTCTCGTTTCAATGTGTTTTTATTTAACACAGACCTAGGAATTCCTTAACATCGAGCATAAAAAAAACAGGACACTACATCCTGCATTTTTCATATCTCGTGTCTCAGAATCCCAGCATGCGCATAATCCACAGCGTGATGGCACCCATTGCTGCCGAGATCGGTATGGTTATAATCCATGCAACGAGCAATTTGCCCGTTACCCCCCATTTCACGGCAGAGACACGCTTTGTAATACCAACACCGATAATGGCTCCCGTAATCGTATGGGTAGTACTAACCGGAATTCCCTTAATCACCTCGCCCCCCATTTTCCAAGGAAACTTCAACCCTTCTGTAAAGAACAAGGTGATAGCTCCGGCCGTTTCTGCCGCCACGCCTTCGAAAGGAGTGACTTTCGTAATCTTGGCTCCCATCGTTTTTACAATTTTCCAACCGCCACTCATAGTTCCCAATGCTATGGCTGCATAACACGACAAAGGAACCCAATTGGGCATTTCCTTGAGGCTGTCTATTTGGCCGCCGGCTATCAAGGCAACCGTTATAATACCCATCACCTTTTGGGCGTCATTCCCGCCGTGACCAATACTAAAAGCAGCCGACGAGAACAACTGAAGTTTTTTGAATGAAGCGTTTGCCCTGGAATTCTGCATAGAGCTGAGAAAAAGAGTAAAAACCCCCATAACCAATACGATGAATCCAAGCAATATCCATTTGAAATTAGCACCATGAAAAAGAACCTTGAGCCAATAGGTTTCGTAGTTACTCTTCAAGTTAGAGGCATCATATCGATCGGTGGATAGCTCCGTAATTCTGTGTTGTTCTACAACTTGAGCAACAAGTCCGGCCTTGGATAAATTCTTTTCAATTGATTTTGTCAATTCGCCGTTCTCGACTGTTTCGCCTGTCTTCTTGAGATAGTCCAAGCGCACAACATAGCGTGTCCCCGTTAAATCTTCCTTACCGACGCTATCCTTTCCCGCCTTAATCAAGGGGGCAAATTCTTTTAAATCCTCTGTTTTGAAGGTGAGAACCTTTTTTAAATCATCCTTCGAAATCGTTTCATTGAATTGGAGAGTATAGGAAGAGCCTCCATTGAAGTCCTTTTTGAACTCCAGCACATTGGCTACGGCAAATATTACAAGGCCAATAATGGTGAGTGATACAACCTTCATGAATGGCCCCTTTCGAAATGAGTTTAAAAACCATGCAGAAATTAGATAGGCCATTAGCATACCGGCAATAGGCGCGACAAAAATGAATATAGCTGTTGCCCAAATAATACCACTATTGACTGCCTGCCATCCAAAAGCAGCTAAGAACGCCCCTGCAAATCCACCGATAAGGGTATGTGATGAGGAAGAAGGAATTCCATACCACCATGTGATTAGGTTCCATGCTATTGCGGCAACTAACCCGGAAAAAATCATTGGAAGCGGGTTATTTTCAGTTGCAATAAAACTCTCCTTAACCGATTTTGCGATGGTAGTTGCAACACTGTG
>JAURKF010000129.1 GCA_030831885.1 Flavobacteriales bacterium | reverse complement strand
CAAGACGCCGGTAGCGGTATTGACTATAGGCGCTACTGTCCCGGTGACAGTATTCCTGAATTTAGTCCATGCGCTCATTATTCAAAATTTCGATTGGAAACGAACATCCTCATTTTTGAAACCCATCTTTATTCAGCCGGACATACTCACCTTCGATTATTTCTCGGGCGAGAATACATTCGAGGGGTGTGCTGAGTGGCGTTTTTTTGAAGTTAAAGACCTTCGTTACCAAAGTTCGCAAGTGGAACACATTGCCCAATTGGATGATGGTTTTCACGTTTATCTGCGTCCTGCTGAGCCCGAGGGTAAACGCGCCTACAGCAATTGGCAGGATATAAACGGTAATTATCTGGTTAAAAATGATCAGGCCGGTGACGATCATATCGAGTCAGATTATGTATGGGTGCATTTTGTGTTGGCTATGCCTGAAATATCCGATGCGGGAGTGTTCATTGAGGGCGCATTCAATCAGTACAATCAACTCGATGCATGCACCTACGATCGCGGACTTGGCGCATACACGGCGAAGCTACTTCTCAAGCAGGGCTATTATAATTACCGGTTTGTGTTGCGCGATATGTATGGTAGTTACGATAATATTCGTGTAACGGAAGGGTCTCATGCAGCTACAGAAAATGATTATCATGTTATCATGTATATGTATGATCGTCGTATGGGTTGCGATCGTGTAATCTCCATTACACGAACCGACCAATAACCCTTTTTTTGCGTGGTGTATGCATAGGATTTCCAACTCATCTTTACATCAATCTGCCCTTATTGCAAAACCATCTTTCTAATCCATCAACCATCACCCCAACGTTTTATCTTTGCCCTATGCGGTTGGCTTTCTTCTTCGTTTTTATATCCTGTTTGTTCATTGCGGTCTTCCCTTCGTGCAAGAGTAAACCCGCGGAAGTCCCGTTTATAGGTCGGTATTATACCGGGCTTCTCTTTGGAAAGCCATATTCAATAGATGTTGTGGGCGACTCTTCAGATTATCGTAATTCAATTGACTCGATCCTTAATGTATATCAGAAGACATTCAATTGGCTTGATAACTCTTCACTGATTTCCCGAATCAATGCATTTAAGCGTGAGGATAGCGTTTTTACATTCACAGACAGTACGCATATATTCGGACTTGTCTATGATATTGCAAAGGATTTACACCGTGCAACGCTGCAGTATTATGATCCGACAGCCGCGCCTCTGAAAAGGGCATGGTTGGTAACTAAGAGCAGAAAGGAGCTCGAGCCTAACCTCGATTCACTGTTTGAGTTTATTGGTTTCGAGCGTTCGGCTACGGGAGATGTGCTGATTGATTTGAATGAGCTCACCTCTGATGGGTACATATATACGTCATCGCAAATTCGCAAAACAGACCCCCGTGTTGAGTTGGATTTCTCCTTGATAGCAAGTGCGGCTGCCCTCGATGCGGTGAGCTCTTGGTTGAAAGAACGAGAGGTGCCTCAGTTTAGGATTAAGTATGGCCGCAGTGTAATCTCTGCAGGTAAACCGATTGTGGATACGCTTCAAGTTGTAGCCACAGGCATTGGCTACGATACGGCCGATCAGTACATCCGCATCAATGGTGCTTATGCTGCGCGAAGTTCACAGGATAAAGCGGGAATGATAGATCCCACCTATGGCTATCCGGTTATGAATGAAATGGCCTACGCAGCAGTGGTTGCGCCTACGCTAATAGAGGCCGAAGTATTCAGCGAGGCTTTCATGATTATGGGGCTTGAGCGCGCCACCGGTTATTACACCGAGAATGAAAATTCTAAAATTGAATCCTTCATGCTGTACGAGCGCGATAAGCAGCTTCAAAGTGCTTCCACTGAAGGCTTCGATCGTATGATGATTCGTCGCGATTCAACGGAAGCCCCATGAACGAGTCAGTTATCATTTTAGCGATTGAGTCAAGCTGCGATGAAACATCGGCAGCTGTTCTGAAGAATGATAATGTTCTGAGCAACATTATAGCAACTCAAAAGGTTCATGAGAAATATGGTGGTGTAGTTCCCGAGTTAGCAAGCCGCGCCCATCAGCAGCATATAGTTCCTGTTGTGCAACAGGCGCTTGCTGAAGCAGAAATTGAACTGTCGAAAGTAAATGCCATCGCTTATACACAAGGGCCCGGTTTGATGGGGGCGCTTTTAGTAGGTTCTTCCTTTTCGAAGAGTATGGCCATGGCGCTTAATGTGCCACTCATCCCGGTGCATCACATGCGCGCGCACATCATGGCGCATTTTATTCGCAGTTCAGAGGATCAACGTGTTCCTGAGTTTCCGTTCATGTGCTTAACCGTGAGTGGTGGTCATACACAACTCGTACTTGTGAAGTCGCCAATCGAAATGGAAGTGGTAGGAGAAACCATCGACGATGCCGCCGGAGAGGCCCTCGACAAGGCAGCGAAGGTGATGGGCTTGCCCTATCCCGGTGGCCCGCATGTGGATCGACTTTCAATGGATGGCGATGCTCTGAAGTACACATTTACAACACCGCAAATTGCGGGTTTCAATTATAGTTTCAGCGGATTAAAAACCAATCTTCTTTATTTCCTTCGTGAGAAGAATGCCGCAGACACAAGCTTCATTGAGCGTGAGATAAATCACATCTGTGCATCGTATCAGCATGTCGTAACTGATTATTTAATCGCAAAACTGGAACAGGCAGCGATTCATTATGGTGTGAAACAAATCGCGCTAGCCGGTGGTGTTTCAGCCAATTCTGCTCTACGCACCAAGCTTGTTGCACTTTGCGCGCGCAAAGAGTGGGAAGCATTTATTCCGCCCATGTCATATTGCACGGACAATGCTGCTATGATTGGCATTAGCGGCTACTATCAGTTCCTTGCCGGTCAACGCGGAGCTTGGACCGACGTGCCTCAACCATCGTGGCCAATGAAAGGAATGCCTTAGCTATATCTTACGATTTGATAAATCGCGATGTGACGAAATTTCCCTCCACGCGTATCAGATATGCTCCCGGCAGCATTGAACGAGCCTCAATTCCGGATATGGAATATGCACCCTTGTAAACAATTTGCCCCATGGCATTGACAATTTCAATAGCGGTTCCTGCTTTTAAGCCTTGAATAAACAAGACCTCATTAACGGGATTGGGATACACAATCGCGTTGGTTAATACTACATCCGCAATGCCAGAGGACTCGGTTACTTGAATGAAGAACGCTCCCAATTCACCGCCGTAGCCGTCAGCTTGAATGTAGTAGGTGCTTCCCGGTGTAAGTCCACAGTAAGTGATTTCAGAAGAATATGTGTTGCCCGAACAAGGGTTGGCCATATCGTCATTAGCAGCGAGATAGCTCACTGATGAAGGGTCTGTACAATCTTCAGCGGTGCACAATGCAATTTGCGTGTCGATGCCATCGCCTACACACGTTGAAATTAATACGCATCCAGTGCCGGGCGCATCGAAACTGAACCATAGGGTATTGTCGAGCGTGCCATCACACCATGCATTGAGGCAATCGTTTTCAGGGTCGTTGGCAGGTAGGTTGATGGGCGAAGATTCGTTTTCTTCCAGAGTAGCAAATGAATTATCGGCT
>JAURKF010000128.1 GCA_030831885.1 Flavobacteriales bacterium | reverse complement strand
CATCGGTTAATAGCGAAGCAGGCACATTAAAACTTACCGTGGCTGTGCTACCTGCGAGTAGTTGCAACTTTTGGCCGCTATTGCTCCTTAGCTCTATTCCGGCCATTCCCAAGGACTCGAAAACGACGAAGCCATCCGATATATCATGTTCAATAGAATCCGCCCCCATCACACTGCCGGGCATTTGCTGAGCCATGCTCCAGGTATCTTCGGGGTTAATTCTATTGATATCTACATTCACGTTGCCACTGAAAGGCTGCCCATCGAGCGATATCGAATTCGGCGCAAAGTCAATGGTTAATCCTTCCAAACTCACCTGTCCTCCGGCTGCTGCGCTGAAACTGCCTGCATCATTCTTCGCCAGCAGCGCAATGCGCACATGGTTTTGTCCGTCGGTGGGCACAAACGAACGCGAACCTTCGAAGAAACCTGCCTTGCTCACTTTCACTAAGGCAATGTTGTCATATCCTGCAATGTTGAGCAGACGGAAAAAACCGCGTTCATCGGTGTATACCGCCTGCGAACCATAGCCCGCCTGCACAGTGGCCCCTACCAACGGTGCTCCACTTTCATCGAACACCTGCCCGACCACATCCACCGTGCGGCTATTGCCCATCAATATATCTTGAGTCGTTCCTGTGGTTTGACTATTTGCTTGACTTAAACCCGGAATAATAACCTCACCATTGCCGATAAAAAGCGTATCTCCCGTCAAACTGACACTCAACGGCAAGGAGCCGGCATACAGCGCATACGGAACACTTAGCATCTGCTGCGATCCCAAATTCACAAAGCCTTGCCCCAAGTTGAGTTCTACCTGAATGAACTTGTTGCCGCTAGCCCAATTCACACCATTTAGAGCAACACTGCTACCTAATTGCACAGTAAACAAACCCAGTGCAGAGGTTGTCACTGTTTGCACCTCTTGCCATACCACTGCGCCTGTTGCCGTAGCATCATGAATGGTAAAGCGAGCATTGATGGTAGCGTTATTTAACGTCAGTCCGGCAGCATCGCGCGCCACCGCCTGGTAAGGAATGAGCGCGGGGGCTTGTGCATTCAAGAATAAATTTAGCGATGTTAGAAAGAGGAATAGTGCGAAACGCATGGAGGTTAAGTTAGAAACGAAAGTAATTCAATTAATAGATTTTCAGCGCATTAATTTTCGAACAGGAAATCAAATATTTAATGGCCTGCGACCTAATTCTTATCCAATATAAATACCTCACATCTTCACGACCCACATCGCTGCCCTTAATTCTTTCCACCAATTCGAACGAATGATTTGTTCCCGTTCAGCACCGGTGCATTTTTCCAAATTGTCCAACAAGTCCGACAATGACATTCCATGATTTATCAAAGTCATAGAAGCGGCAGCATCTCGAAAGAACTCAAATACTGCCTTGGGCAATTTCATTTTTACGTGTCCCCGTTTGAGAATTACCAGCACTTCGTAAGACTCGCCAGCTGATTGAAGCACTTTTATCGATTCGCCTTGCCAGAATGCAGTATATCCGGGTGTATCGATAGGATCCGGCAAATTCGTTTTGATAGCATTGGCTATCGTTAGCGGATGAACTTTCGGTTTAGGAATCGGAAATGAAAAGAATTTCTGCAACGGCAAATTCATTCCTGTGCCGTGCATATAGTTGTACAACGCCTTCTTCAGTCCGTCGCCATATTTCTCGTGCTCTGCGCCATCGGGATCTTCGTGATAAAGGTCGTTGTTGGCGAATCCTTTGAACTCGGGACCAACACGAATGACATTATATTTCTCAGGATTCAATCCAACCGGACTGTGTGCCGTCATGGCAAACTGATGCCAGTGCGCACTATGCAGCAATCCATGTTCAAAGAGCATTCGCACAATTTCAAGTGAATCAATAGTCTCCTGCTCTGTTTGTGTTGGAAATCCATACATCAAATATGCATGCACAAGAATACCCGCATCGCGAAACCCTTTACATACGCGGGCAACCTGATCGATTGTCACACCCTTTTCCATCAACTCCAACAAACGAGGGCTCGCCACTTCGAGGCCACCGGTAACGGCAATACACCCGGAAGCAGCCAACAAATTGCAAAGGTCCGGGGTAAATGTTTTTTCGAAGCGAATATTACCCCACCAACTTACCTGCAGGTTGCGACGCAAAATCTCCATTGCCATATCCCTCAACGCCAGCGGAGGCGCTGCTTCATCAACCAGATGAAACCCGGTCTCGCCGGTCTCGGCAATCAATTGCTCCATCTTATCGACCAGCGCAACTGCAGGAGTTTGTTCATACCGAAATATGTAATCGAGCGATATATCACAGAAGCTGCACTTTTTCCAATAACAACCATGTGCAACCGTGAGCTTATTCCATCGACCATCGTTCCACAGTCGATGCATAGGATTGGGCATATCAATAACCGACAAGTACTCCTTCAAGCGAAGCCCTTCATACGTTGGTGCAGGAAGTTGCTTATGAGAATAATCGCCTCCAACACGATTATTCTTGAAAACAACTGCTCCATTCTCACGCATGAAAGTGCGAATGAACTGAGGGGGCGCATCGGGCCGTTGAATATTACGCAACAGCGACAACAGAGGTCCTTCCCCATCGTCGAGTGTTATATAGTCTATATAATCGAATACACGCGGATCATACAGGTCGCGCAACTCTGTATTGGCGTATCCACCACCCATTGCAACAGGTATTTGTGGATATTGCTTCTTAATCCATTGCGCGCACTTGAGCGCACCATACAGATTTCCGCCAAATGGAACTGTAAACCCAACAATATCGGGCGTTGAATGTTGGAAATACTTCGCAAGTTCTTCAATCAGTAAGTTATCGAAATAATTGATTTCCGACTTCAGTGCTTCATCAATCGGATCGAAACTCACTGCAGTGCGCGCTATCCGCTCAGCATATTTTGAAAATCCAAAATGAGGCCCCACTGAAGCTTGTATAAGGTCAGCCACATCTTCCAGATACATCGTGCACTTGTAGCGTGCTTTGTCTTGCACACCAATGTTGCCGAAAAACCATTCTATATCGGATATAGTCTTGAAACGGTTACCCTCCGGCAAATAATTACTATTGGCAATGCGATAAGCAAACGAATATCGATTATTCTGAAGAAAATCAATGACCGCATCGATGGTGTCCTCATAGTGCTTGCGACGCACAAGAATGTTCTCGAGTGAAGCGGAGAGATTAAAGTTGCCTTTTTCTATGGCATCAAAAAGTTGAGCGAAGCCTTCTCGATTGAAAACTCGCAGCACGAGATCTAACCCCAGATCACCTTGCTGAAATTGAAATCCCTCCTGTCTAAGCAAACCGCACAAATAAGCCGTAGCCGGATAAGGCGTATTGAGTTGGGTGAGCGGAGGGATAAGAAGCAGTGACTTCATGCAACGGGCGAAAGATACACTGATGCAACGTGCAGCAGTAAATCGATCCGTAAACAAAATAACTAAGCACATGCCTTAATCATGTTATTAAACATATCGACTTACTTTTTTGCTACTTTTCGGACGGAATTTTTAATAATTCATCAAGAACACTAATCTCATGAATAAAAGAAGTACTTTTTCTATCGCACTATTTTTAAGTGCACTCTTATTTTCGGCAGTTACATTTGCCCAAGAGGGCTGCACCGACATCGTTGCTTGCAACTATGACCCTGCAGCCACAGTCAACGATGGTTCATGCACTTACCCGGGCTGTACCAATCCGGCAGCCATCAACTATTACGCTGATGCCGGCTGCGCAACGAACACCTGTCAGTGCATATCCACATCGGCACTTGTCTACGATGACTTCGAAAACTATGCACCGGGACAAGGCATCTCATTGCAAAGCGATGTATGGAACACCTGGACCGGCGCACCTCAGGAAGACGCTCCTGTCACCACGGGCAACGCGTTTAGCGGAGCCAACACTGTTCGCATCGCTGGCCAAACAACAGACTTGGTTCTTCCGGTTCCGAATTATTCATACGGTACGTATGATGTAAAATTCATGATGCAAATAAGCAATCAGGGAGGATACTTCAACCTGATGCATCAATGGGCACCAAATAACACCAACTATCAATGGGCGATGGATGCTTTCTTTGATGTAGATGGCACCGTTTCATGGGTAACCGGAGGTGTTGCGGGTGGTGGCAATTATACCGTTCCAATTTTCACCTGGTTTGAAGTTCAAATAATTGTAGATATAAGCAATGATTTAGGCTCATTGTATATCGATGGAAACTTGCTGCAAACCTGGCAGTGGTCGCTTAACAATGCCAATGGCTCACCAGGCCTCATGGACTTCGTAGCAATCAATTTTTATGGAACAAACACGGCAAGTGGTGAGGGTTATTACTTCATCGACAATGTATCTGTAGATCACCTTTCAGTCACAGAATGCAATCTGCCAATTGGTTGCCCTTCAGGTTGCACCGATGCGCTAGCCTGCAATTTCCTGCCCAATGCTCAGTGCGATGATGGTTCTTGTTATTACGACGAATTCACCTCGCAGATGACAATCCCGAATGGCAGTTTCGAAAGCTGGAACTCAGATCTCGGTTTCCCGGAAGCAAACAACTGGACTTCCTTAAACGCAATTTCAGCTATGCAAGGAGCATCCTTCGGCACTTCACAACTTTCGCCGGGTTTCGCGGGTGACTATTACTGCAAACTAACCGTTATGCCTAATGCGCTTGGTGCGCCAACACCCGCTGCAGTATTTGCAGGTGACTACAACATCATAGCAGGAACAGGCTCCAGCGGATTCCCAATTAGTGAAATTCCACCTTCACTTTACGGCTATTATCGCAGTAGCGTAAGTGCGCCTGATGCGGCCGTAGTTGGAGTATACTTTACAAAATACAACTCAGCTTTAAGTCAAACCGATACTGTTGCGTTCGGAACATTTGTATTCGGTCAATATGTAATGAATTGGACTCCATTCTACGTGGATATCGATACGCTGATTAATGAAACCCCTGATACTTGCCAAATGGTATTCTTAATTGGTGGTGGCTATGCACCCGTTGTTGGAAATTTCTTGGATATTGATAATCTTACATTCAACTTGCCTTGCGCAGGTGCTGGCTGCACAGATCCAAGCGCGTGTAATTTCGATGCCGACGCCGTGTTCAACAACGGATCTTGCCTGTATGTTGGAGCTAGCTGCAACGACAACAATACAGAGACTTCCAACGATGTAATTCAATTAGATTGTTCGTGCCTAGGTGAGATTATCATTCCCGGTTGCATACAACCATCAGCCTGCAACTATAACATGAGCGCAACCATCGATGATGGTTCCTGCCTCTTCGAAGGACAGTCATGCGATGATGGTGATCCAATGACCTTCTTAGATGTTGTGACTGCAGACTGCATTTGTCAGGGTCAAATGGAAAGCATACTTGGGTGTACCGTACAAAGTGGTTGCAACTATAATCCAAGCGCTACGATCGATGATGGTTCATGCATTTTCCCCGGCGATTCATGCGACGACGGCGACCCCAATACAGCGAACGATGTTTATGATGTCAACTGCAATTGTGCCGGAACTGTATCGGTTGTAGAAATCGAAACCGACGTTTTGATCTACCCCAACCCTGCAACTACTGAGGTGAATGTCACTTACAATGGATCAGCACCCGCTGAAGTTATTGTACTCGATGTTACGGGACGTGTAATTATGAGCGTACAACGAACATCACGCATCGATATTCAGAGGCTGGCCGATGGTGTCTACACCTTCCGTATCCTGCATGAAGGGATACAATGGGAGAAGCAGGTAATCAAGAAATAAGAAAGCTGGTAGTATTACAATCCTAGCTTAATACAACATTGAAAATACAGAAAGAGGAATCGTACGATTCCTCTTTCTCTTTTAAAGATATTCTAGTCCTGCTTTGGCCGAAAAATAGAATAAACACCTTTGAGATTAGCCACATCTAGTCGACCGGGGACAGGGCGATTCATGCCCACATAGCTCATGGTAATTGCCTCCTTTTTGGACTTATCCTTCCAACAAACGAAAATCGCGCTGTGGCCAACATTGCGAAAAGAATAGTTCACATGGTAAATCCAGTCACCGGGTTTTAGCAAATTTACACTGGCGTATGGTCCACTCTCCTTAGATGTATAAATAGTCTCTTTGGTAACACCGGCCTTCTTGAAGACGGCATTCACGAACCCCCAGCATGACCCCTTAACAACAGTCTTAGAAACAAAGCTCATGTCATAGCCCGTCGCAAGCACTACCCCTGAGGTTTTAAAGCAATCAGCACATTTTTTAACCGATTCAATTGATTCACAACCGCAGAAATTCTTCATACTATCGAGTAAAACCTGACTCGGCGTCAGAGAATCAATAGCATCGGCAGAGCGAACCACACTAGAAGTGTCAGCGGGAGCCTGACCCATGGCCGATTTAAAACCGCAACAAGAAATCAAAAATGAAAAAAGTACGTTTACATGAAGAGCCGTTTTTAAGAGAGAAAAATTCATATCATCTAAAATTATAAGAATCAGCAATTTAGTAAAACAGATACTGGATAGTAAAAATTGGGCTGTACATAAAAATGGATTTCCCTTGGAGATATTTAGGCATGTGAGAAGAAAATTTATTTGCCGAAAAGTTCTAAATTAGACAAAAACGACTATATTTGCGATGAATTAATTAAATAAACTGACTAAAAGCACAAATTCGATTGTCACGTTGATTTGTATACATGCAATGGAAACCATCAAGTTTTCTTACATGCCATGCAGATAAAGAGATTATTCGAGCTTATTTTAAAAAAGAAACTAAGTATCACCTAACAAATTAATACGATTTATGGCATCTTCTAAATCACCCCTTCTTCGCACGATTCGCAAAGCTTTTGCATTATCGACCATTAGCCGCCAACCGAACGCGCCGGACATTAAAGAACTGGTTCGCCAGGTCGATCAGGCACGTGATGAATACAGCCGCCGTCGTTTCATTGGCGATGTTTCCAAAGCGGCTATGTTTGCCGGCTTGGCAGCGATGTTACCGGGTTGTACCAAAGAAGATTTCGCATCTCAGTACGAAGAAATAGAAAAAGGCAAACCAGGAGCCCCACAACCAACCATTGCTATTGTTGGTGGTGGATTGGCCGGACTCAATTGTGCTTATCAGCTCAAAAAACGCGGCATCACTGCCTCGATTTATGAAGGTTCAGAGCGTATCGGAGGACGTGTATCAACGAAGCAAAACTTCATCGCCGCCGGAACATACACTGAACTAGGGGGTGAGTTCATCGATACTGGCCACAAGGTGATGCGCGATTTGGCAGCTGAATTTAACCTGCCATTACTCGACACCAATTCATCAGCCGAGTCCGCTTATCTCAATGACACATTCTTCATCGATGGCCAACATTATTCACAGGCCCAGGTTATCGCTGCATTCGAACCTTATGCCTCAACAATCGCAGGCGATGTTCAATCATTGCCAACCAATTTCACGTTCGAGAATTACACGCCAGTGGTTCAACAGTTTGATTCGATGAGCATCAGTCAATATTTCGACAGCATCGGAATGCCACAATCGTCTTTCTTACGCAAAGGATTGGAGCAAGCTTACTTGACCGAATATGGTCGTGAGATCAATGATCAAACTGCTATCAACTTCCTGTTCCTTTTCACCATCAATCCGGGCAATGCCAACTACGATATCTTCGGATTGAGCGACGAACGCTTCAAAGTGCAGGGCGGTAATCAACAAATACCCGACGCGTTGGCCAACAACCTTCAGGGACAAATTCAATTGAACCGCAAACTCACGAAGATATCGTTCAATGCTGCAGGAAAATATGTACTGCAGTTCCAAACCGGTCCAAATGTTACGGCCGATATCTGTGTTGTAACCATTCCGTTCACGCTGTTGCGTCAGGTGAACTTAACTGAGCTGAACCTTCCATCTTGGAAAACCAATACAATTCAAAACTTGGGATACGGAAGCAACGCGAAATTGCTACTAGGCTTCACAGGCAAAAAGTGGAGAGACTATGGACACTCAGGTGGTATTTTCTCCAATGGTACCTCTACACCTTCCACTCAGTTTATACAGACAGGATGGGACAACACGCGCTTGCAAACCGGTCCAAATGGCGGATACACCGTTTATCAGGGGGGGAACCAAGGAACCAACCTGAGCTTGTCGCAAGCCAATACTATGTTGAATCACCTCAACGCTATGTGGCCCGGCACCTCTGCTCAATACAACGGCACAGTGAAACTCATTCACTGGCCATCTCATCCTTGGTCGCTGGCTAGCTACGCTTGCTGGCGCGTAGGACAGGTCACCACTATGATGGGCGCAGAGGGTAAAAAGGTAGGCAACCTATACTTTGCAGGTGAGCACACCAGCCTTTGGTTTCAAGGATATATGGAAGGTGCTGCTGAAACCGGCGACACGGTTGCCAAGCAGATAGCTCTTGCTATTTAATCGGATAGCTACTATAGTATTCGAGATCATGATAGAGAACAAGTCAGAGAAATCCCGCTTAGGCGGGATTTCTCATTTTATAGATTCGATGCAACGCTAATAACCTGTTCATAGTTTTTTCGACCGATTCCTTGCACAATTGAACTCGAAGTCCTACACTTGTCTCAACTAAAACGAAGTACCGATAATCTAAAGCATCGGTTCCCAACAAATTGAAGCCGTGAATACACCGAACGAAAACCTCAACAATCCGGAAGAAGTCAACGACCTTCAGGCCAAGATTGACATCCTTCAGGCAGAAAAACGCAAGCTGGAAGCAGAGCTCAAGTCGCGCGAGGAAATGATGAGTAACCTACTCTCATTTATTCAAGCTTCGAAATAATCCTTCGGAGCAGTTCCGGAATCTCCATATCTAATTATCGAACATTGCTTTGCTCGATCGTTTTGGGTTTGTAGTATTCTTCACTCTTTTTTTATTCGTGTATTGAATTTTCGTGCATATTGCACCAAACCATGTCCATTCTATGAAACGCTCATTACTTTTCTGCATTCTTGCATTCAGCTATTATTGGATCAGCGCCCAGAATAATATTCACGGCACCATCGACCCGCATGAAGTGCGATTGCAAAAAGCCAAGCCTTACGACTTGAATAAGCAACAAATGCTGCGAGAGCTGCCGGCTTGGCAGCAGTTTGTGCAATCACATGGTAACTGGTATGTGCACTTCAATGAGACGAGCGGTATGCCCCACCGCGCATACGGCCAGCCTTTGCAAGTGGCCGGCAGCACTCCACAGGAAAAGGCAATTCAGTTTGCACAAACCCGTCTGCAAGCGTTTCAACTTCCTCTCGAAGACTTGGTGAGTTCTGGAAAAATAGTTGAAAGCAAAAACACCTATGTAAACTTCCGTCAGCAGTATCAAGGACTCGAAGTGTTGGGAAGTCGCTACACTGCCAAATTCCGCGATGGTTCGCTCATTATGTTTGGCTGTGATCTTTACCCTTCCATAAATCTCAACACACATCCCGATTACACCGCCAATCAGGCAATTCAATTGGCTGTAGCAGGCATAAACAACATTATTTTAAACAACTCCGTAGATGCCCAATTGAAGGTATTACCCATCCTATCTGAAAATGGATATTCCTACCACTTGGTATATGATGTTCTAGTAAAAACTATCAGTAGCGATCAGAT
>JAURKF010000127.1 GCA_030831885.1 Flavobacteriales bacterium | reverse complement strand
GCGATGGTTTTGATGGAAACCATGCCCGAGCGAATTGTATCACTTGTATTGCTGGCCCCGGATGGACTGAAGCGCAACTGGATTTATCGCTTCGTGAGTGAAACCAAGCCAGGCAGGATGCTGTATCGCTACATTATTGAAAAGCCGCAATTCCTGCTTCGAATCGTGAATGTGTTGCGAACGCTGCGTATCCTTCACCAAAAAATTCATCGGTTTGTACTTGGGCAACTTGAAACCCGCGAAAAGCGCCAATTGGTTTACAATGCCTGGCTCATTCATCGCAATCTTTTTCCGGATTTGCAGACCGTCGCGGCCGTCATTCAAACACACAACACATCCTTTCAAATCATTTTCGGCCAACACGATCGTGTGATTCGCTGCCGCGACGGCAATAAGCTGCTGCGTCTGTTCAGCCCTCCGCGCCAATCGGTGCTCCTACCCCTTGGACATCGCCTCATCGATAAAACCACAGCAACCTATTTAAGCACAAACAAAATGTGGATGCCTACAGCAGGCAAATAGCATTTTTTTCGTTTTGTGTTCCCTGCGGGATTGTGTAAACTTGCACTCCTCATTCTTCTATGATTTTCGATGAAAAATTGCCAGTTCGAACCCGAGCATGTTTTTATCCGCATCTGATGATTCAGTCATGATTGTGCGCACGCTAAGGTGCGTTTCTGCTCTTTCATTTTTCAACCGAATCCATCAACCATCATGAAGACCAAATACATCGACCTGGTAGAGCAAACCTTCGAGTGGCCTCAGGAAGAATTTCAACTCGATAAAGACAACTTACTTTTTCACGGCATTCCTTTAATGGATTTAGTGGAGAAATACGGATCCCCACTGAAGTTCACGTATCTCCCCAAGATTAGTCAAAACATCAAAAAAGCGAAAGAGTGGTTTCGCATTGCGCGCAACGAAGTGGGCTACGAAGGTGAATACCATTATTGCTATTGCACCAAAAGTTCTCACTTCCGCTATGTGCTGGAAGAGGCATTGAAGAATAACATCCACATCGAAACCTCCTCCGCATACGATATCGATCTAATTCGTAGGCTGGGCACTTTGGGAAAAGTCAACAAGTCACAGCGCATCATATGCAACGGCTTCAAGAAGGATGAGTACGTCAAGAAAATTTTTGATTTGCATGCCGATGGCTACAAGGATATCATTTCGGTAATTGACAACAAATACGAATTCCAGACCTTCGAAGAGTTGGTGCAGGAGCCCATGAATATCGGCATTAGAATAGCCAGTGAAGAAGAGCCCAAGTTCGAATTCTATACCTCGCGCCTGGGAATCGGATATCGTGAAATTGTACGCTTTTACAAAAAGTCTATTCACGATAATCCTCATCTCAACCTGAAAATGCTGCACTTCTTCATTAACTCGGGCATCAAAGACACGAGTTATTATTGGAATGAACTTGTGAAGTGCTTAAAGGTGTATTGCGAATTAAGAGAAATTTGCCCCACGCTCGACTGCCTCAACATCGGCGGAGGCTTTCCTATTAAAAACTCGCTCGCCTATTCATTCGACTACCAATACATGGTGACCGAAATTCTGCGCCAGGTGAAGAATGCCTGCGATGATGCCGGAGTACCTGTGCCGCATATCTACACCGAATTCGGATCGTTTACCGTAGGAGAAAGCGGCGGTGCTATTTATAAAATTCTATATCAGAAAGAACAGAACGACCGTGAAAAATGGAATATGATAGACTCTTCGTTCATGACCACGCTGCCCGACAGCTGGGCTATCAACAAGCGATTCATCATGCTACCGGTCAACAACTGGCACGAAAACTACGAGCGTGTTTTTTTAGGAGGACTAACCTGTGATAGCGACGACTATTACAACTCCGAGCAGCACACCAACGCTATCTACCTGCCGAAATACTACCCTGATCAACCACAATATATCGGCTTCTTTAACACCGGAGCCTATCAAGATACATTAGGCGGATTTGGAGGCATCCATCATTGCCTAATGCCACAGCCCAAACACATTTTAATAGATCGCGACAGCAAAGGGAAATTAAAATACAAGTTGTGGGCGCCCGAACAAAAACCGAAAGACGTGTTAGAAATATTGGGCTATTACGACTAAACTGCACGCATGAAACTCCTAACGTTTTCCAAAAGCGTAAACGCTTCGGTGCTGCTCATTATCCTGGTGAGCTTGCGCAAGAGTTTCATCGCATTGGTGAATCAATTTGAGCCGCCCGACCGGTTTGCGGGCAATTTATATAGCGCATTGGTGGTTTTCCTTACCATCGAAGCAGCGCGACTCATGACTATTGCCTTCTACCGCCCCCAAGGAGGTGTGAAGAAAGATAACTTCACTGCAGGTCTGTCGCAAATTGCTCGGATTGTTTACGCCCTTATTATAGGCGTGTTGATTCTATCTCTTTTCGACATCAGCATGAAAGAGGCCATCACCACACTGAGCCTATTGGCGGCCGCACTGGTTCTCATAACGAAAGACTACATCTCGAACCTTATCAATGGTATGTACATGACGCTTGCGCGCATCGTAAACATTGGCGATACCGTAAAGATTGCAGACACCAAAGGAAAAATCATTGACATTACACTTTCTAACGTTCACTTGCTTAATGAAGACGATGATATAGTTTACATACCTAACAATAACGTATTCACTAGTCAGATTATCAACTATACGCGCCGTGAACTGAAAAAAAGCAGCATCGATTTCGAATTGGATGTAGCACAAATCGAACAACTTGAAAAACTGGAGAAGGAAATCATTTATTCGCTGCGCGAAATGGAAGACCTCATTCAACCCGGCAGCATGGTGTTAAAAGTGAACAGTATCAAATTCGAATATTGCTCATTCAAATTTCAATACATCCTGATTGACACACTCAACAAGGAGCACGATACCAAAGTAAAACGGCAGGTAATCTCCTTTGTCATGCGCTACTCAATGCAGATGCGCGTTAGACGCTAAAAGTCCAAGAGGTCGAAGTTCATTTTTGCAAATTGTTAATTCACTGAAAAAAAATTGTTCAAATCCCCGTTGATTTTTTCATTTTTGCCGCGGATTTATTTCGGCAATTCGTCGGAAGTTTCCCCTGAAAATCGATGAGTAAATACACTTCTATACGGCAATTCATGCAGGAAAACTACCTGCACTTCAATGCCGCGGCCATGGTGGATGCTGCCAAGGGCTACGAACAACACCTGCTCGAAGGCGGTAAAATGATGATTACGCTTGCAGGAGCCATGTCAACCGCCGAGTTGGGTATTTCCCTGGCGGAGATGATTCGTCAGGGCAAGGTCGATATCATTTCCTGCACAGGCGCCAACCTCGAGGAAGACCTCATGAATCTGGTAGCTCACAACCATTATGAGCGTGTACCCAATTACCGCGACCTCACCCCGCAGCAGGAATGGGACTTGCTGGAGCGAGGCCTCAACCGCGTTACCGATACCTGTATACCGGAAGAAGAAGCGTTTCGCCGTTTGCAGAAGCATATCCACGCCTTGTGGAAAGAAGCCAACGATAAAGGCGAGCGATATTTCCCACACGAATTCATGTACAAAATGCTGCTGAGCGGCGTTCTGGAAGAATACTATCAAATAGACCCGAAAAATTCATGGATGCTTGCGGCTGCAGAACGTAACCTACCTATCATCGTTCCGGGTTGGGAAGACAGCACTATGGGAAACATCTTTGCCAGTTACTGCATCAAAGGTGAAATAAGCCCGACGACCATGAAAAGCGGAATTGAGTACATGACCTGGCTTGCCAAATGGTATATCGATAATTCTGCCGGCAAGGGCGTAGGCTTTTTCCAGATTGGTGGCGGTATTGCGGGCGACTTTCCAATATGCGTAGTTCCAATGCTTTACCAAGACATGGAAATGCACGACATTCCTTTTTGGAGCTACTTCTGTCAGATTTCTGACAGTACCACCAGCTATGGAAGTTATAGCGGCGCGGTACCCAACGAGAAAATAACGTGGGGCAAGCTGGACATCACTACACCAAAATTTATTGTGGAAAGTGATGCAACTATCGTCGCTCCCCTCATATTTGCATGGATATTAAATCACTAAAAATTTCCAATATCAACGGTTATGGCTGCACCCCTTAAACGCGTCATCAAAGATTACAACACGCTCGCTCAGGAGCACATCGATCTCATTAACGAGCACTACCCGAATGGTTTCGAAAATGAAAACCTCGTTTCATTCGTAACACCGAAAGGGCAATTCATTAAGGCACTTGAAGTGCGCACAGACGATACGATTTATCTCTTCAAAATCGACAAGAATATGAAGGTCGATGACGAAGAAAATCAAGAGAACGAAGGCGCAGCCATGTCCGAGTTTGAAAGCTTCAAAGCTTCTGGAGATGATGAACTGGATGACATGGACGACAGCGACGATGATGATGTGGATACCGATATCGCCGATGATGATGGCGGTGCCGACGATGAAGATTAAGAACTCTGATTTCTGAAAATAGTTTTAAGCCGCGTTTATCCTGCGGTTTATTTTTTTGTCACCATCAATGTTTTCGAGACAGCGCCTGCGCTTGTGATGGCGCGAATTGTATACACCCCTTCATTGAGGGTTGAAACATCTATTTTCGATTGACCTGAAAGGCATTGCTCCATTCTTCCTGTTGAATTATAAATGCAAACAGAATAGACCTTCAAATCCGGTCCTCCGGCCAACAGAACAAACTCACTGGCCGGATTGGGGTAAACCAATAAATCATCTGTTTCCTCGGTCACCTCAATAGGATCGGGTAATTCCATGCCGGGTAATCGTTCACTCGCTTGTTGAAGAGGATTGAGAAAAGGGGCGAACGCACTCCAAGCCTCCTCCAACAATATGAATCGATCAATGCCCCCGGGAATACCGCAGCGCGTATTGCCGCCTACAAAAATGCCGACCAAATCAAGATCTTCATCAAATAACGGACTGCCAATGCTGCCTCCATCACTTTGACCATGACCCAGGCCGGCCAATCCCATAAAAACATCACTTCCCTGCAGCACCGGCATATACTCTCCCACATAATGCGAGTAGCTTTTTACGAGGCCTTTCGGATGTTGGATGCAATAGTGATTTGTTTCCATATGATCGCCGATATGCCAACCTGCGTAATAAGCGTCCCAATTACTCAGTGGAGCTTTATTTAACTCGAGCAACGCAAGACCTTTGTTTTGGTCAACCACTACCACCTCTGCACCACTCACAAATTGAAAATCACAACTTTCTAGCGATTCTATGCAATGTGGATTTGTAAATCCAAATCGAAACAACAGTGAAGATGGTTCTGCCATCAATGCCTGAGCCGGCAATATCACATAGGGACGGCCATCATTGGCAGAATTGTTCACCATTACAGCCGTGGCATAGCGCTGCCCATAATCGGTCAGCACATGCACTACCGATGACTGAATTGGAGAACTTGTAGCAAATAACTCGTCATCGTAAATCCACTCATTGCACGCTTGAAGCGGCTCAAAATCCTGAACACTGCTGCGGTAAGCACCCGCGACAAAACTCACTGCCAAGCTGCCCTCCCCTCGATACTGACGAGGCTCATAATACTCCACGAATAAAGTTACACCCTGAACATGAGGCAACGTTATCGACTGAGTTGAATTATCAGTTTCCGTTAGCGGTCCTATACACTCAAGATGATTATCCGAATAAAGGTAAAGCCTTCCTCCCTTGGGCATATTTAGCTGTCCGAGAGTAACAGAAACCGATTGTGCTCCTTCATAGGTAATTCCCAATATCCAGAGACGATCGCCATTAGCGAGATTCGTCCAACTACCGCTATTCTCCATATTCCAATTCACCGCCTTGGCATAAGCAAAACGATATGGAACCGAGCGATCTTCAAGTGTGGCTTCATCTTCCTGCAATAAAATGGGAACATTGGCCTCGCCCAACCATTCATTCTCAATAGTTAGCACCAATTCCTGATTCCAAGAAACGGGAGTTCCCGTGCGCTCCAGCTGGGCAAACCCCTCTAGACTGCACAACATCAACACCATAAGCGCTATTTTCAAGAAGAACTGGCTCAACTTTCGAATAAAAATGATATTAGCTAAGGTAATTATTTTTTGCAGATAATGGTCATTTCAATCAACCATATCATAACTAATTTCACGCTGCATATTATCAAACTCAATCTCGATGAAACTACTTCGTTACAAAATGCTGTTAAGCTTTCTTCTAGTTTGCTTCACACACCTCTTGAAAGCTCAGGAATGCGTAGATTCAACACTCATTAATCCGGATGCAATTTGTCCGCTTATATGGTCGCCGGTGTGCGGATGCGATGACGTAACCTATGCCAACGACTGCGTAGCCGTTAATTACGGGGGCGTATTATCCTGGACCTCCGGTGAGTGCGCACCAGGGTGTATGGACATGTCGGGACTCGATTTTGGAGCATGTGATATGTTTCTTGGTTTTACATGGCTGAATGGAACATGCGCTCCACTGAGCGGTTGCGGTTATATCATTGGTAACATCGACTATAGCCCCAACTTTTATACATCGTCTTGGGAATGCCAGCAAAATTGCGGAGACCCGCTCAACGATTGCATCAACCAATGGCAAATCGAGCAAGGGTTTATGGTAGATTGTTCACCCGACATTAATCCTGTTTGCGGATGCAATGGCATTGAATATTACAACGCATGTAGTGCATTCTATTATGGAGGTGTAACGAGCTATACCAGCAGCCCCTGCAGCCAAAACGATTGCAGGGTGATTCCCGCAAGTATCGATTTTGGTGCATGCGCCATGCCGCTGGGATGGGCTCGCCTCGAACAAGGTTGCACTATGACCAGTGGTTGCAGCTACATCGGACAGAATGGTTTTGATTACAGCACATTCTTCTTCACCACAGCAGAAGACTGTCTCAATGGCTGCAATCCGGATACGATTTGTGTCGACTCTCTTCAAATAGACCTCACTGTTATGTGCCCAGCAGTTGTCGACCCGGTGTGTGGGTGCAATGGTATCACCTATAACAATTCATGCGAAGCGATATACTACGGCGGAGTGATTTCCTATACAACCGGACCTTGTATTACCAGTGTAGGTGAGTTTAATACCAATCAAACCTTTGCTATTCCCAATCCATTCTCGGATACTTTTCGCTTGCATTTCCCGGGTGAAAAACCTACTTGCGTGCGTGTGCTCGATGCGACAGGTCGTGTGATGACTACGCTAACATCAGGAAATTTGAACCAAGGGGTAGACACAGCCCAATGGCCATCAGGAATGTATTTGTTACAGGTTATTGAATCATCAGGCAAAACATCCTGCAACAGAATTATAAAAAAGGATTGATTATCGTGAAGCCTGAAAAGCCTTCATTACATCGATTACGGAGGGGAAGGTATTCGATTCAACCAGCGTCCAATCGGTTTGGGCAATCCACCGTGCGTCGGTGATACCTTCGATGGTTTGGGGTTTGGGTGAATCATGACCAGCATGCTTCATAATAAACCAGTCGGTCGATTTCAAAACCTGCTGTCCTTTCAAAGCATAGGTGTGATATGTGGTTATGAGATGCTTTTCCAGTTCAAGTTTATCAATAGAACATTCCTCTTCCACCTCACGAATTGCAGCAAGTTCGATTGCTTCATTTTCTTCCACCTTTCCTTTGGGCAGGTCCCATTTTTCCAGACGATGAATGAACAAAACCTCACCGAGATCATTCAAAACGACTCCACCGGCGGCGCGTATAACCAGAAATTGCGAAGCAAATTCATTCCATGAGTATTCCACATCGCGGCACTTAACATAAATACCTTTAGACCCTGCGCTGATGGCGCTCTCAATAAGCATAGTATCGGCCTTCCCCTGTGATACAATGATTTCTTGTCCCTTAGTGAGTGTGGGCTCATCGCTATCTTCCATGAAGACGACCGGCCTGTTGGCGAAATAAACTTTATACTTTTGGGACATGAATGCAAATGATCGAGCGCTAAAAGTAGCTGAATTCCTGCTTCAAATTGAAGCCATAAAACTCAACCCCGAAAATCCCTTCACATGGGCATCCGGTTTACGTTCACCTATATACTGCGACAATCGTAAAACACTATCATACCCGGAGGTACGCGCCTTCATCCGCGATGCATTCACTACCACCATACGCGAATCATTTGCAGATGCAGAAGTAATTGCCGGCGTAGCCACGGGAGGCATCGCTATCGGAGCACTGGTTGCCGAAGCACTCAACCTACCTTTCATCTATGTGAGAAGTGAAGCCAAAAAACACGGACTAGGCAATCAAGTAGAAGGAGTTCTGAAACCCAAACAGCGCGTGGTAGTAATTGAAGATTTAATCTCGACAGGTTCTAGCAGTCTGAAAGCAGTCGATGCGTTGCGCGAAGCTGAGGCAGACATCGTCGGAATGGTGGCTATTTTCACCTATGGTTTTAACAAAGCATCAGAACGTTTTTCAGAAACAAACTGTGCTGTTAAAACACTAAGCAATTACGACGCATTGTTGCAGCAAGCAACAAACTCCGGACATATCACACAGATTCAGCAAGAAACACTAAGCAGCTGGAAGTCGAATCCCGAGGCCTGGAGCGAACAATTTCAGGCAAGTCAAACTCATTAATCGAAACACATGACACACATTGAAAGCCAACCGGCGCAGGTGAACGCTCCGTCTTCCGACGTATTCACCTTCCTGAGCAACATGAACAACATCGAAAAACTATTGCCTTCAGGCAAGTACAGTGAATGGAAGGCTGATTCCGGCTCATGTAGTTTTAAAATTCAGAATGCCTACACTATTGGCATGCGTATCAAAGAAAGCGAAGCGAATGATTCCATCACATATGAAAGTACCGCCGGCTCGCCCTTTCCATTCACTCTAAAGGTGCTACTAACAGAAACGGCAAAACAAACTAAGGGTCAACTCATCTGCGACGCTGAGATAAATCCGTTTTTGGAAATGATGGTGAAAGGTCCTCTGAAAAATCTCTTCGATTATATGGCCGGTCAACTGCCCGGAGCTATGGGAGT
>JAURKF010000126.1 GCA_030831885.1 Flavobacteriales bacterium | reverse complement strand
CGATAGGCAATTGCAGTGGCACAGCATGGCTGCCGAGCATATCCTTCACCTGCTTGCACACTTTCAAGAAATCGGCACCCTGACGGTCCATTTTGTTTACGAAACCGATACGAGCAACATTGTAGTTGTTGGCCAGACGCCAGTTGGTTTCTGATTGAGGTTCAACACCGTCAACAGCAGAGAACAAGAACACCAATCCATCCAATACGCGCAGTGAACGATTCACCTCAACGGTAAAATCCACGTGACCCGGGGTATCAATGATGTTGATGTGGTATTTGTTGTTGCGGTAGTTCCAGCTAACGGTAGTCGCGGCTGAAGTGATTGTAATACCGCGCTCCTGCTCCTGAGCCATCCAGTCCATGGTAGCAGCGCCATCGTGTACCTCACCAATTTTGTGATTTACACCGGAGTAGTAAAGTATGCGCTCCGTAGTTGTTGTTTTGCCAGCATCGATGTGAGCAGCGATACCAATGTTCCTTGTATATTTTAGGTCGCGAGACATGTTGTTCCTTTCTTTTCTTCAGTTTAATTACACGCGGAAGTGAGCAAATGCCTTATTGGCATCAGCCATTCGATGCACGTCTTCCTTCTTTTTGTATGCAGCACCTTCACCTTTGCTAGCTGCGATGATTTCACCGGCGAGTTTATCTGCCATGCTCTTCTCGTTGCGTGAGCGGGCATAACCAATCAACCATTTCATTGCCATCGAGCTCTTACGCTCGTCGCGTATTGGCGTAGGAATCTGGAAAGTAGCACCACCTACACGGCGGCTGCGAACCTCAACGGCTGGAGTAACATTCTCCAACGCCTTGCGCCAGATTTCCAAACCATCTTCATTCGTCTTGGCTGATACCTTTTCGATAGCATCATAGAAGATGTTGAACGCAGTACCCTTCTTACCCTGAAGCATGATATTGTTCACGAACTTGGTTACCAAGGTTTCATTGAACTTAGGATCAGGAAGCACTGCAATTTTTTTGGCCTTTCTTCTTCTCATTGTATTGGGCTATGTCTCTTGGATTATCTTATTTCTTTTTCGTCGGAGCAGGTGCGCCTGGCTTTGGACGCTTCGTGCCATACTTCGAGCGACGTTGGTTACGTCCGTTAACACCAGCAGTGTCCAACGCACCGCGCACGATATGGTAACGCACACCTGGAAGGTCCTTGACACGACCACCGCGCACCAACACGATTGAGTGCTCTTGCAGGTTGTGTCCTTCACCACCGATATAGGCGATTACTTCGAACTTGTTCGTCAAACGAACCTTGGCCACTTTGCGAAGTGCCGAATTTGGCTTCTTCGGAGTTGTGGTGTAAACCTTCGTGCAAACACCGCGACGCTGTGGACATGAGTCGAGCGCCACAGACTTGCTGCGGTATGTCTTAGGGGTACGTCCCTTTTTGATTAGTTGCTGTACGGTTGGCATCTGTTCTCTAAATTGCTTTTTTTCACCGATTTCGATAGAACTCATGTCTCCGAAAAATCGGGCGGCAAATGTACGATTTAGTTCCGTTCGTGCAAGAACTCTCGAAAGAATTGTTGGAAATATTTTTTTTTACTTTCCAATTAGCTGCTTATCAGTATTTTAAAAATGAGTCGGCGTGAAAAAAAAATTCACATCCTGCCCACCAAAACGGTTTTGAAGTGTTCAGACCAAAAAATCAAGGCCCATTCTCGCCCAAAATGGCACAGTAGAAATCAATCTCAAATAACGTAGCTTTTAGTAGAGATTTTGGGTGTCTTTATCCCAAATACTGCGGACAAGCTTACCTAGTTTAATTCGCACACGCAGCAATACAACCGGAGACTCGTACACATCTTCAATGTCATCAGTTAATCCGTACATCGAGCGATACCCGAAGCCCGCTCCCGTGCTAAGCCAATAATTCCAATTATAGAAACCGGTAGTAGAGAATTCCAGTACGGTTAATCTTGTTTTGGGCAACTCTTGAGAATCGGAGTTTCCGCGCTCAATTTCACCTGTTACCACGCCCTTTCCGAAATGACAAGTAGCAACCCACTCCCACTTTCGACTAAAGTGCAGCACCCGCTCGTAATAAAGACTTTGATAAGCCAGCGTAAGCTTAGCGCGTGTGATCGTAGTATCGACATCAGGAAGTTCGTCCAACACGACTCCCTTACCAAGTCCGTAGAATCCTAAACCAAATCGGTGCACACGCCTGTATTCAATGCCAATTCTCAATCCCCCTAATCGTGTAGGTTTTGTTCCAATAAGTGTCTGGCGGGCGTCCAGCGCAAAATCGAGCTTGAGCTTGCGATTGCCCGGCCCCAATGGAGTCCTACCTGAAATGGTCCACACCGTATCATTGAATGCCTTCGAGTTTCGGGGTCCACCAATTTCCATTTGTGCTGCTGTGCCCAGCGCGAAGAGGCAAAAAGCCACTGTTAAAAATCTACCTATCATAGATTGCGAAAGTATAGAGCATTTATGGAAAAGAAAAACGATCACCGAAGTGATCGCTTTCCAACTTCAACTATTATATTTCTCAATGGGGCAGAAATGAATACTTTCGGCCGTAATACAAGTGCTGCTCAGTGAAACTAGTCGGATAAGACACTTTCACATCAGTAACATTTCCCTGATTGTCCATTACTGGCTCCAGCACCGGATTAACCATTGCATTGAAAGGCGCGATGTTGAATTTCGCAGCACGATCAATGACCTGCTTGCGCAGGGCCTGATCTACCTTCTTACCATAATTATCAGCCAATGCCGACGCCGCCATGAAATCTCCTTCACTGGTGATACGCTGCACTTCTTTGAGCAACACCCCCACATTCGAGCGCATTTTATCGTAGTCCTTGATATCGATGTAGGTTTTTCCATCGCGGGTTATCATGGCTACACTGCCATCGGACTTACCCTTTTCGATAAGCCAGTTGCTAATCCATGCGCGATTGCGCATGTGAGCCTCTTCTAGGTCTTTACCCTCGCCTACTCTTCGCAGTTGAACCAGCAAGCCATTGCGCAGGTATCCATCGTATTCAGCCTTTCCAACCTCAAGGCTAGGCATGAGGCCCCATTCAACAAGCTTTGGGTCCATCACGAAGTAAAGAGCAACAAGATCGGCGCGACCTTCTTCAATAGTGCTCGCATAATTCTTCAGAGTTTCGCGCGGCTGTCCAACGCCATCATTGATTTTTCCGCTGGCATGGCCAATCACTTCGTGCATGGCCGTGTGCAACTTACCTGCAAGTCCGCCAAACTCCTTGGCAAGGCGCACCTCCTCGTCATCATGGGCAAATTCCCCCAACAACCCTGCACCGCTGGCCTTTTCGTAGGTGTCCTCAATATTGCCCAAACTGACGCTCTTACTGCCGTACTTAGCGCGAATCCAATTGGCATTGGGCAAATTCACCCCAATAGGAGTTTGCGGTGATGCATCGCCACTCTCGCCGGCCACATTTACAATGTTGTAAGTGATTCCCACAACCTTCTCCTTTTTATGCTCTGCAGCAGTGCTGCTATTATCTTCAAACCACTGAGCATTGTCCATCATCACCTTCATACGCTGCGAAGCTTCAAAATCCTTGATTTCAACAACACTCTCAAAGCTGCCGCGCATACCGAGGGGGTCATTATACGTTTCTACGAATCCTTGTATGAAATCGATATCACCTTCGGTTGCCTGTGTCCAGGTAATATTAAAATTCGCCCACTGCATCAAATCGCCCGTGAGATAATATTGCTTCAGCAATCGCAAAGCTGCTGCCTGCTTATCGTTTTCGGCGACCTTCTCAGCCTTCTCCAACCAATAAACTACCTTTTCAAGAGCTTCGGAGTAGATTCCGCCCACCTTCCAAGGCTTTTCCACCAGCTTGCCGTTTTCCTTCACAAGCTTACTATTCAATCCATACTCCATAGGTGCTCGATCGCCCGGTTTCCGCATCGCATTGTAAAATGAATCGACTTCCGCAGCAGAAACCCCTTCATAAAAGTTCACTGCAGAATTAGCAATCAAATCCTTGGTTATATCACTTTCAACTTTCATTGCCATAAAATCCTTGTCGAACAGAACACGGTTGACTTCATCGCTAACAATTGTTCCGGTTGCCTGACACACTTCCTTGAAATAGTCGGCAGTAAATCCGGGTGTCAACTTGGTGCTGTTGTAATGATGATGAATACCTGTATGGGCCCAAATCTGCTTCAAGTATAAATCGAGTTGTTTCCAGCCTTCGGTTGTTTTATCTCCCTTGAATTCGGTGTAAATATTTTCAAGCGCATGGCGTACAGGCAAATTGTATTTGCAATTCTGATCGAACATAATATCGCGGCCGGCAAGTCCTGCCTCATGAAGATAATAAACGAGTTCCTTCTGTTTTAACGACAAACTATCCCATTGTGGAATATAATAGTGGAGTACCCGCAAATCAGCGAACTGCTCGCTTTGGTAGAGTTTTCCATCTACCTCAATTCGCTGTTGAACTTCCGTTTGTGATTTTGCTTCTTCTTTTTTTGCAGCTTTTTCTCCGCAAGAGAAAAGCGCAAGTGATAGGGCGGTCAATAGACCAAATGATACATAGCGCATTGCAATTGTTTTGATTATAGATGGCGAATATAGGACTGAAAGCAAAGGATCGCTCCGTTGTCATTTGCCGACACCGGCAATAGCATCGGCGAAGTTATCCCAGCTCATGTTTTGGGTAGCCTTCACAACGTTATTGCGATCGATGGGATTATCCAAGAAATGAAGCATAACGCGAGCCATATCATGGGTGTTCTCCGCATCGGCCAGATACCCGTTGAACCCGTCTTCGATTGTTTCCGGAAAATGCCCCACCCGAGTCGCAAGAATGGGAAGTTTAAAATTATAACTCAACGACTCAATACCACTGGGAGTTGCCGTTCGGTAAAACAGAATTGCGGCATCCGAAACCTGAAAAAAAACAGGTAACTCCTCGTTACCAATAAACCGATTGAAAACGACGCAATGCCTTTCGATACCCAGCTCCCTTATCAGCTCCAGAGGTACATATTCGCGTTCATCGTCCGACTTCTGAAGCACTATTTTTTTCGCTAGTCCAAAAAGAAATTGCTTCAGTCGTGTTGACCATTTCGTTTTATCGAGTGTGTGCCAAAAGCTTTCACCGCAAATCAAAAACGACACATCATTTCGCTGCTTACAAACTTCGGCAAATGCTTCTATGGCCAAATCGAGACCCTTGTATTTCCGAATAAAACCAAAAAATAAAAACACGTGCTTATTCAAGCCGAGCTTACGCTTTTCGGCTTCAATATCCAAACCATCTATAGGCCTGTATAGGTCGTAAACGGGATGAAACAATTGAACAACCTGCACTTCATCACGCTCCAAGCTATCGAGTTTCGACACGACCTTCCAGGGTTTTTCGGGAAAAAGTTTCTGAAGTTCACGATACGTTTGCGAAGCATGAACCACAAAAGAATTTGCTTCTTTCAAGGCGCGCTTCGTCAGTATGCGATCGATAAAACTGTGCTCTTTTTGGATTACAAAATGCACATCGAACACAACATGAACACCAGCCTTCTTCAGTGAGCGTGCCATTGCGCCCATGGGCAAACCCTGAAGTGCTATACTCCATTGGAAAACGACCACATCCGGTCTTCTTGAAATAATATATTGAACCGTCCTTCGCCACGAGAACGGATTATTATAGTTGGTAAGATACGTGACAGGAACTTTACTGCCTTTTAGCAAGTCCACCTTGCTCTGCAAGTCGCGAAACTGGCGTGGGATGATGCCCGGATATTGCTGTGTCCAGGATACTATCTCCACATCCACCCTCGATATTCTTTCAAAAGCCAGCGCAAGCGATGTGT
>JAURKF010000125.1 GCA_030831885.1 Flavobacteriales bacterium | reverse complement strand
GCTCAATTTCTTTTTCACGTCCCACAATTGGATCGAGCTTTCCCTCTTCAGCCATTTTGGTAAGATCGCGGCCGAAATTGTCGAGCACGGGGGTTTTGCTTTTGCTGTCGGTAGTCTTCTTTTGCAGACTTCCCGACATGCCGCGCTCTTCATCATCTTCGTCGGAAGCACCGGGGAATTCAGACTTAGGCAAATCTTCTTTCGAAATACCTCCGCCGATGGTTTCCAGCTCGTCTTTAACGGCTTGATAGTCTACGCCTAGCGCAAGCAGTTGCTTGGTGGCTACATTGTCTTGATCCTTCATAATAGATAATAGTAGATGTTCAGTGCCTACAAGCGACGCTTTATATGCTTTTGCTTCCAGGTATGTTATTTTTAAAATGCGCTCGGCCTGCTTCACCAATGGGATTTGACCGGGAGCGTTGAAATTACTTGGCGATACGCTAACACTTTTGATTGATCCTTCAATCATTTTGCGCAAACGATTCAAATCTACATCGAGCTGTAATAGAAGTTTTGTGCCTAAGCTATCACCCTCTCGCAATAACCCAAGCAATAAATGCTCTACCCCTATGTAATTATGACCTAACCGCAAGGCCTCCTCGCGGCTAAACTGAATCACGTCTCTCACCTGAGGTGAGAATTTGGCTTCCATACTCATAGTTTCTTTCGCTACACTAGCGCGCTATAAAAGTAATACGTTTTGATAGAAATAAACAATACCAAAAGTAGAATGCCAAAAAAACATTCAGTCGAAAATTTATGCTCTTTATTAACAGAGGATTTCGAACAGGTGAAGGAATAATCAGCGAATGAGCTGAATGGATCCTGATAGCTCGCGTGATTCCACATCAAATACCGACTTAACGGTCAACCGATATTGGTAAACGGAGGTATCGACATAGTATTCTCCTTGATTGAATTCACCGGTCCAAGCAATGCGCGGGTCGGTGCTGTGGAAAACGACTTGGCCCCAACGATTGTAAATAGTCAAATCGAAAACGTCTATATCCATTGCGTTTCCAGAAACAAGAAATACGTCATTGATTCCATCGTTATTCGGGCTAAAACTATTAGGAACGTAAATCGTGAAAGGCTGAGGTTTGAAATGTGCGACAATGGTGTCTTCTGAAGCAAAAACGTACCGAATGTTTTCATTGGTGACTATTCCCTGTGGTTGTGCCGTTGAATTTGTCCACTTTTCGAAATCTATATATTCTCCCGCAATTGATTTGAAGAGCAGAGGCTTATTTCCTTCCAGTACAACTGTTTTTTGATTAGTAGTGCTGTAGGTGTTTCCTGAAATACGCTCTTCCTCGAACACAACTGTTCCCGACTCAGACGGCTCTACAACGACCGTAACAATATGATGCGGAATCACATTGAATACAGCGGTGACAGAACCATTTTCAAAAAGCTCGAGCAATACAGTTGCCGATAGATTGTCGGGACTAATTGCGTTGCCATCAATTTCCCAATAGGCAAACTGCGACCATTCATCGAATGGCACTGCTGTAAGACTGTAAACATTATCGGCTTCCAATTCCAGCGTTACCCCATTCGGTGAAAGTGTGTCACCGTTAAGCATTATGAATCCGCCTCCTTCCATTCCGGGCTGAATATCTACAGAGAAGTGTTCGATATAGTCGAAAATAGCCAATACGGTATCGCTGCTGCAGGGCACGAGGGTAATGGTTTCCGAGACATCGGTAGGTTGGATAATAGTTTGATTCGTTTCCCAATGATTGAAGATATACCATTCATTGGCTGTGATGTCAATTTCAAGCGATTCACCTGCGTTATATTGTGTTGTAGCAGGCAGAGGAGATTGATTGACTCCGTTGATGGTGATAAGGCCCGCGCCGGGAAGATCTGTATTGGCAGTAATTGAAACAGGTCCGGTGGTAGGTTGTGAAAAATGCGCGACTATAGTTACATCACTTGAAATTACGAGGGTTGTTGTGTCGGATGTAGGATCGGCTATTACCCCGGTGCCCGATACGATTTCCCAACCTGCGAAACTCCCGCATGCTAATCCATCGGAAGGCGTCATTAAGTCCAATGGCAAATCGGCGAAGTAGGTTCCACTGAAAGGTGCATTCGATTCGTTAATCGTAGTACCTTCCATCTCAATTTCTCCTATGCCGTCCAACTGGACTGTAAGAGTGTATGCCGTTACATCATAACAGTCCTCAATCCCCGATATAATCTCGCTATTGCAGCGTTGAAGTATGAAATCACGCAATTGCTGCACATTGTTTTGCCAGGTACCTACATCTCCACCCCAACGTTCGCAATGTCGTTGCATTTCGGGCTCAATCACGGCAATCATACTGTCGAGCACGTCAATCATTTGCTCGCAAGAAAATATCGTATTGGATAGAGTAGCATACCGCTGCACGTAGTCAGCAAAAAAACTCTCGTTATTGAAAAGGGCATTGAGAACAGGTATATGACCTTGACCGCCTACATCGCCCATATCATCTATCTGACAGGGATCAGCGTTGGGTTGTGTTGAAGGCACGCCCGTATAATTGACGTAGTGGTCAAAAGTGGCATCGTTGTCCCAAAGCGCATAACGCCAGCGACGTGCATCACCATTCGGGTTGCGACCGCGCCACCATGCAGTATTCCAGTTGAGCCAGTCCGTACAAACCACATAGCCATTCAAAATGAAGTAATCGATTAAGCTCATATGATTGTATTGCGTGAGCACGTAATCATAGTTGGCCTGATTGGTCATGTCATTCGTAGTAATGAAGTCCACCAAGTCGTACCAATCTGCCCCGTTGCCATATTCCGTCCATGTGCCTCCCCATGTTTTCAGGAAGTCCACGAATCCGTCGGGTTGGTTGTAATAGAATTTGGTATAATCTATATCATCTACTTTTTCGCGCACATCATACACACCCCAGAAAGCTCCGTTGATATATAACACACACATTTCAACTTTGCGCTCATCAAGATGCAAATCCCCAAGGTGCGAAAGCTCATGAACGTAGGAATCACGAATATGAGCGCCGCCCGAGCTTGGATAGTTATCGTTGGCTGCCGCTTTAAATATGAGTCGCTCATAGCCTTGTCGGTCGCTAGATGAAAAGACAGGATATTGAACCTCGTTGTCATACCCCATAGCATCGCGTGTGATGTAGTCGAAACCTTTTTGTGGATATGCGTTTGAGTCGTTACCATGCTCATTGCTGTCGCCTGTGGCCTCTGTGATAAAGGTGCCGCCCGGAGTGAAGAATTCTATATGGGTAAATTCTCCGTTGCCCCAACCCCAGCTGCCATCCGACAACGAACCTCCTGCAATATTCACAACCATCACTTCATGTATGTCGGAACCAAAGAAATAGGTATTGGTTTCAATAAAGCTTGGCAATACTGCCGGATCATTCGAATAGGCAATTGCTCGCAGGCTGCTGGTGGCACTTATAGAAATGGGGCCTGTGTATAAGGTGGAGGCATCGGTTGGCTCAGAGCCATTCAGGGTATAATAAATCGTTGTATTGGGGGCTCCGGCAAGAGTCACATTGATAGGCCCCGATTTGTAACCTGCAATCTCCGAGATGGTTGGACACTCTCCAGCGCTACGTTCCAAGTTGGTGACACTCATCGTTGGTGGTGCATCTGGCGCTAATGGCGCAGAGGTAGATCGCTTAAAGGAGTTGGTGCAGTGGCTTGGCATCAACGATGT
>JAURKF010000124.1 GCA_030831885.1 Flavobacteriales bacterium | reverse complement strand
TCACTCATTCAAGGAAGCAGCAGTTTGTTCGGTGCAAAAATCTCCACCAAATGGGGACATCTGCGAAATACAACTGTTGCATCACAACAGCGCGGCGAAAGAAAGGAGATTACAATTCAAGGCGGCGCACAATCGACCAATTTCGATATCACCGCCGATAACTATGAAGCTAATCGTCACTACTTCCTTTCAAGCTGGTTTCGGGCAGAGTATGATCGTGCTATGTCCTCACTACCGGTTGTAGGAAGCGGGGTGAATATCACACGTATCGAAGTGTGGCTTGTTAATCTTCAATCCAACACTCAAGATGTACGCAATGCTGTGGCATTTACTGATTTGGGTGAAGCGCCCCAGTACATGTCTGGCGACTTGACTGATGGCGCGGGTGGTGTGCCACTGCAAGACAACATCTTATTCGACAATTCCAATATCGCAGTTACTCAAGCCGGCAATCCTTCCAACCTAAATAATGACATTTACCTGGAAACTACCGGCACAGACCCTTCTAATCCCAACTCATCGTTTTCTCAGGGGGTTCTCTCGGGTAGTCAAGCAGTTCAGGCTCTGGCGTTAAATACGTCAGGAGGTTTCAGCAATATGGTGAACGGCACGCACTTCGAACGTGTCAATAACATGCGGAAACTTACCCCAACCGAGTTCAGTTATAATTCACGTTTGGGATTTATCTCGTTGAAACAGTCACTCAATAATGCTGAAGTACTCGCTGTATCATATGAGTACACACTCAATGGGAATACGTATCAAGTAGGAACGATTTCTCAGGATGGATTTGCCGCACCGCAGGCTCTGGTGCTGAAACTCCTTAAGCCAAGTATTACAAGGGTGAAACTTGGCAATGGTAACCAAGCGCCCTTGTGGGCCAATATGATGAAAAATGTTTATTCACTTGGTGCGTTTGGCATTGCCCCCGACAATTTCCGATTGGATGTATGGTACAATAATCCGGCAACAGGTGTAAACCAAAATTACATTCCACGCCAACCATTGGATGGCCAAATTCTTCTTCAGGTTTTAAACCTTGATAAGATTGATGCGCAACAAATGCCTTACCCAGATGGTTTTTTTGACTTCATACCGAACGCAGCAACAACCGGTGGTTTAATTGATGCGCAAAATGGCCGCATCTACTTCCCCGTAGCTGAGCCGTTCGGAAGTCACCTTTCAAAAAAAATCAGGGATGGGTTACCTGGTCAAAATGAATTAGCCAATCAGATCATTTCGCAAGTCGTATTCCAGCCACTGTATGACTCAACCAAAACGGCTGCACAAATTCTCTTTCCTAATCTGAACCGATTCCGAATTAAAGGTCAATACCAATCTTCATCCGGTTCTGAAATCTCGCTAAATGCGCTAAACATACCTCAAGGCTCGGTGGTAGTTACAGCGGGTGGTATTAAACTTACTGAAGGAGTTGATTACACGGTGGATTACAACCTTGGTCGTGTGCGAATCTTGAATGAAGGTATATTGAGCAGTGGTCAACCTATTAATGTCTCTACGGAAAGCAACTCGATGTTCAACTTGCAATTCAAGACGATGCTTGGTAGCCGTTTTGACTACAAGTTCAACGACAATTTTGCGGCCGGAGCGACTTTTCTGAACTTACGTGAACGACCGGTCACTCAAAAAGTCAATATGGGTGATGAACCCGTTAATAACACGGTGCTAGGTCTTGATATTGCATATCAGAAAGAAGCTCCCTGGCTCACTCGTTTGGTTGACCGTATACCACTCATTGACACAAAAGCGAAATCAAACATTACCTTCTCAGCAGAAGGAGCGAAACTCTTTCCCGGGCATAGCAAAGCGATTTCCAAGGATGGTAATTCTTACCTTGATGATTTCGAGGGCAGCCAAAGCATCATCGACCTACGAAGCCTTAACCAATGGTTCATGGCCAGCACCCCAAAACAACAATTAAATTTATTCCCCGAAGGCAATTTCGAAGACAGCTTGATTTACAATTACAATCGAGCAAGGTTGAGTTGGTACGTTATAGACCCTTTGTTTTTTAGAACTACTAGTGGCCTTACTCCTCAGAATATCATCGATGACAACTGGTATAGCGACCATCGCATGCGTGAAATTTTGGAAAGCGAAGTGTTTCCGAACCGACAACTTCCTCCAGGAACGCCGCCCAACATCGCAACGTTCGATTTAAACTTCCAACCAGCCGAGCGAGGTCAATACAACTATGAATTACCTGGTGGAACTAACGAGTCGGCCGGACTTACGCCAAGTGGAAAACTGATTGATCCCGAAAGTCGATGGGGTGGCATTCAACGCGCACTAACTACAACGGACTTTGAAGCAAGCAACGTACAGTTCATCCAATTTTGGATGATGGACCCTTTCAACGATGATAGCGAAAACACTAGCGGAGGTGATTTGTATTTCAATTTGGGCAATGTATCGGAAGACATTCTCAATGACAATAACTGGACATATGAAAACGGCTTTCCGAGTCCGAATTCAGCACTCGAAACCGACACTTCCGTTTGGGGATTGTATCCTTCACCGACCAACTTCAATGTTGTAAACGCGTTCGACAATTCAACAGGTAACTACGTCACACAGGATATCGGTCTCGATGGATTGAGCAGCACAGCGGAATCAGGATTTTTCGATGACTGGCTCAATGTTGTAAACGGATTCTTAACCGATTCGGCTTATGCTGCATATTCGCAAGACCCATCCAACGACGATTTTCGCTACTTCCGAAGTTCGCAATCCGACGCTGCAGAGCTAAACACATTGGAAAGATATGTTTACTATAACAATAACGAAGGAAATTCAAACACTGACACACCCGACGGTTATCCGATAACAGCCACTACCCTTCCCAATTCGGAAGACATCAATCAAGATATTACACTCAATAATATTGAAAGTTATTTCCAATATCGAGTGAGCCTTCGCAAAAATGACCTTGGTGAAGCTAATATAGGTCGCAACTACATCACTGACAGTTTTGAAACTACGCGCACAGTGGCCGATGGCACTGAGCGAAAAATTCGCTGGTATCAATTCAAAATACCTATCAAAGAATTTGAAAGTCGAGTGGGTGGTATTGCCGATTTTCGCTCGATTCGTTACATCCGCGTATTTTTAAAAGGCTGGCAACAAGCCGTCAATCTGCGCTTTGCCCGACTCGAGTTAGTGCGCGGTGAATGGCGCAAATACGTTGGACCTCTGAAGTCTCCCGGAGAAATTGAAATGGGCGATCCGCCGCCTACCATCTTCAATATTGCAGCTGTCAACATTGAGGAAAATGGCAATCGTGAGCCAATTCCGTATGTGGTGCCGCCCGGTATTATTCGCGAACAAGATGTAGCAAGTGCTAACCTGAGGAGTCTCAACGAACAATCGCTTTCATACCAGGTTTGCAATTTAGAAGACGGCGACTCGCGTGCCGCTTATCGCACGGTGAATTTCGATCTTCGTCAGTACAAGCGTCTTCGCATGTTTGCCCATGCCGAGGCACTCGGTCTAGAAAGCGAATTGAAGGATAAAGACCTTACTGTGTTCATAAGGCTAGGTTCAGATTTCAACGACAATTACTACGAGTATGAAATGCCAATGAAGGTTACACCATGGTACAGCGGTGACGACGAAGCTATATGGCCGCTGGAAAATAACTTTGAAATCTTCACAAAGGACCTTCAGAATCTCAAGGCCAACAGGCCACCCGGCACTCCACTTGCCAGTGAATATTCCACTAGAATCGGGGATGCCAGAATAACCGTCAAAGGGAATCCCAATATTGCCAATGTTACAGTACTCATGATAGGAGTTCGCAATCCTGCAAAGCTCGGCAATGCATTTACTTCGACTGATGATGGTAAATCGAAATGCGCAGTAGTATGGGTAAATGAACTGCGCCTCTCAGACTTTAACGAAACCGGAGGATGGGCAGCCGTCGCGCGACTCAATGCAACGCTTGCTGATTTCGCCACGCTCGCCGTTGCAGGAAACATGTCCACACCTGGTTGGGGAACACTTGAACAAACTGTTCAGGAACGTCAACAGAAAACTGTCGTTGGACTCGATGCGAATTCAACAATTCAAATAGGTAAATTCTTTCCTGAAAAGTGGGGTGTAACGCTTCCGATGTATGTTGGATATTCAGAAACTGTAAACACCCCGCGATTCAGTCCGTTACAACCTGACTTAGAATTAGGGGATTTACCGAATGTCAATCCTGAAATAAAAAAGAAATCACAAGACTATGTAAAGCGTCGAAGCATCAACTTCACCAATGTTCGAATCGCTCCGAAAAAAGGTGGGGGTGGTAATAGTGATTCAGGTAAGACGCCTCCCACTGGCGGAGGAGAAACGCCCCCGGCACCGAATGCAGGAAGCGGAGGAAAGGATCATTTTTACAGTTTAAAAAACTTCTCGGTTACATATTCTTATAATGAAGAATATAAACGCGATATCAATATTGACTGGCGCCTACATAAAACATATTTGGGGGCATTCGACTACTCATTCACGAACAAGCCGAAAGAAATCAAGCCCTTCGAAAAAATCCCAGTCATCAAGACATCCAAATATTTAAAGTGGATAAAGGACTTCAACTTCTATCCGAGCTACAAACAAATTGGCTTTCACACCGAAATGAATCGAGGTTATGAAACGAGCCGTATTCGAAATAACACACTCGAACTTACAGGAGTTTATAGTGATATTCTGCTCACTACACAAGTTCAGAAAACGTGGAACTGGACCCGTGCATACACCTTCAAATACGATTTAACAAAGAACCTTAAGTTAGATTTTGCTGCAAATACCACTGCGCTTGTTGGAGAGCCACGAGGGGTGATTGACAAAGAAAACACCAACTGGTACGACGCATACAAGGATACGGTTTGGAGTAATATTCAGGCAGGTGGCAACAATACCATCTACAATCATAATGTGAACATGAGCTATAAGTTGCCCTTCGACAAGTTTCCACTTATCGATTTTCTTAGCAGCGATGCACGATATGTTGCGACTTACCAATGGAACCGCGCTCCATTCTCTCAAGATTCATTGGGTAACACCATTCAGAATACCCGTCAAATACAACTCAATGCGCAAGCAAACTTCGAGACTCTCTACAACAAAGTTCCATTGTTGAAAGACATTAATACAGGTAAAAAACCTAAGGACGATAAAAAGAAAAACGAAAAAGAAGATCCAACCAAAAAAGATGGATTTGGAAAGGATGAAAAGGAAAAAGAAGAAAAGAGTGAGCCCATTAATCCTTTGCACGTCGCACTGCGCTTCCTCATGATGGTGCGCAATGCAAATGCGACATACACCAGGAATGAAGGTATATCGCTACCGGGTTATGCACAACCCTCTCGCGTATTTGGCATGGACGAAAGTTTTAATGCTCCCGGAATACCTTTCCTGATAGGACAGCAGAACACAGATATTTGGGGAAACCCAACCGGCGAAAACTTCGCTCTGAATGCAGCCTCAAATGGTTGGCTCGTGAAGCTACCTTCATTGAATACACAATACAGTGAGACGTACTCAGAAACCTGGAATTACAAAATCAATCTAGAACCAATAAAGAGCTTCAAAATCGAGTTGACAGCTAACCGCACGGAAGGAAGAAACCTCACGAGTTTCTTCCGACTTGATGATGAGACCGGTCTATATGTCTTCGACTCACCGATGGAGACCGGAAACATCAGCGCCTCTATGATTACCTGGCCCACAGCATTTCTGCGTGATGATAAGGACAATCAATATCAAAACGATGCATTCAGTGCGTTTCTCGCAAACCGATTA
>JAURKF010000123.1 GCA_030831885.1 Flavobacteriales bacterium | reverse complement strand
ATCATACCAAAAACATTGCGTTGCTTATTACAGATACCGGCAATATTTAGCATGGAGCCATTGGGATTTGCCTCCTCGGATGTTTCTCCGTCGGCATTGCAATAGCGAAACAGTATCTGATCGTTTTGAATAATTTCCTTGCGCACGTCGTCATCCGCAAAAAACTTCCCCTCACCATGCGCAATAGGTACCTTATACGACTTTTCAAAATCAAGACCGCGTGTTGGAAGCGCTGTTTTCGTTACTGGTTTTAAAAAGACATTTTTGCAGATAAACTTGCGGCTTTCATTATGCAACAATGCCCCGGGCAAAAGTTTCGCCTCGCACAAAATTTGAAACCCGTTGCAAATCCCCATTACAAAACCACCTTTGTTGGCGTGTGCAACCACTTCATTCATGATAGGCGAAAAACGCGCTATCGCTCCGCTGCGCAGATAATCCCCGTATGAAAAACCCCCGGGAAGAAAAATAAAATCCGCCCCCTGCAAATCTGTTTCTTTATGCCAAAGCTTAACCACATCCTGATGAAGAATATCACGCAGGGTATAGATCAAATCCTCATCGCAATTGCTGCCGGGGAAAACAACGACGCCAAATTTCATGGTTCTGAATTTGCGTCAAAAGTACAACGCGACCGATTATGTTTCCTCAATGGTCCAGAGTCTTTTCCCACTTGCTTACCGCAACTGTAGCGACCGCGTTGCCTACAACATTCGTAGCGCTTCGTCCCATATCCAGCAAGTGATCAACACCCAACAAGAGCAATAGACCGGCCTCCGGAATCTGAAAAGATGCCAGGGTTCCAGCAATTACAACGAGCGAAGCCCGAGGCACACCCGCAATTCCTTTACTGGTTATCATTAATACGAGCAACATGGTAAGTTGCTGATCAATGCTCATGTGTATTCCATAACTCTGTGCAATGAATAGACTCGCAAATGTCATGTACATCATCGATCCGTCAAGATTGAACGAATAGCCCAACGGCAATACAAAACTCACGATTCTATTTTTGCACCCGAATCGCTCCAACTCTTCGAGTGTCTTTGGAAATGCCGCCTCACTGCTGGCCGTAGAAAATGCAAGTAGTAGAGGCTCTTTGATTCTGCTCACCAACGTTTTAACGCGTGCGCCAACCAACAAGTAGGCAGCAAAAAGCAATAACAACCACAACAGAAGTAAACCGGCATAAAACTCACCAATAAAAACTCCGTATGTCACCAACACACCAAGTCCTTTTTTTGCCACTACTGCTGTCATCGCGGCAAAAACAGCGAAAGGGGCGAAATTCATTACGTAGCCTGTTATCTTCAGCATAACGTGCCCAACGGCATCCAGGGCTTTGATAACTATCTCGCCTTTTTCACCTAATGCTGCAGTTGCTACGCCGAAAAACAAGGAAAAAACAACAATCTGAAGTATCTCGTTGGCGGCCATTGCCTCAATCACACTCTTTGGAAAAATGTGAGTAATAACACCGCGAAAAGTCATGGCTGCTTTATCAATTCCGGTGCTCGCATCAACCGGCGGGAGCTCTAGATGCATCATAGTTCCCGGCTGAAATAAATTCACGAGCAAACAACCAAGAAGCAAAGAAATAAACGAAGCTGAAATAAACCACAGCATGGTTTTGCCGCCTATCCTACCAACAGCTCGGATATCACCCAACTTTGCTACACCTACCACGAGCGTCGAGAATACTAGCGGCGCAATGATCATTTTAATCAGTCGCAAAAAGATGTCGGTAAGTATCGTAATCGTATCCAGAATCTCAGCCAATTTCGAATTTGGCGCGCCTTCAGCGGTATTTGGATAGGCATTATTTAATGCAACTCCTGTTGCAACACCCAATATCAACGCAATGAAAATCCATAGCGTGAGCTTATTCGATTTTGTCATACTTCTTCGATTTCTGGCGAGCAAGGTAAGACTTACTGCTTCACCTTTCGAACAACCTGCTCCTTGAGCAACGCTGCATTTTTATTAGCTAGTTGTCCGCAGGCCGCATCAATATCCTTTCCGCGCGATCTACGCACATTGACAACTAAATTTTTCGACTCCAAAAACGTAGCAAAAGCATCTACACGCTCCGGACTTGCCTGCTGATACTCCCCATCATCAATAGGATTGTATTCAATAATATTAATTTTCACCGGCAAATTCTTACAGTAATTCGCCAACTCGTGAGCATCCTTTAACGAGTCATTAAAATCCTTGAAGATGATGTATTCAAACGTAACGCGGGTGCCTGTTTTGCCATAAAAATATCTCAACGCTTCAGCTAACACTTCTAAGTTGTTGCTTTCGTTGATATCCATAATCTTATCGCGCTTAGCATCATTGGCGGCATGCAAGGAAAGCGCAAGATTGAATTTTACACCATCGTCGCCGAGCTTCATGATCATTTTAGCCACCCCCGCAGTACTAACCGTAATGCGCTGGGGTGACATGCCCAATCCATCCGGCGAAGTTATTTTCTCGATAGAATTCAATACATTCTTGTAGTTGAGCAGGGGTTCGCCCATTCCCATATATACAATGTTGGAAAGAGGGAGATTGTATCGTTCCTCCGCCTGCACCTTCAAATAAACAACTTGATCGTAAATCTCTCCTGCCGTCAAATTACGTAACATCTTTAACCTGCCCGTTCCGCAAAACGCACACGATAAACTGCAGCCAACCTGAGAAGAAATGCACGCTGTCATTCGGGACGTCGTGGGAATCAATACTCCCTCAACCACTTTTCCCGGCTCTACTTCAAAAGCACACTTAATGGTCTTGTCTGAGCTAATCTGCTGATCGACTACAGTTATTCCTCGCAGTGAATAATGATTGGATAGTAAATCGCGTGTGGCAACCGATAGATTCGACATGTCTTCAAAACGTGTAACAGACTTCTTCCACAACCACTCCATCACTTGTCTCGCCCGAAACTTCTTTTCTCCGTGCGATTCAAAAAATGTTGATAGTTCTTCCAGTGAAAGTGTCCGTATATCACTTTTTGTGCGGTCCATGCAGGGCGCGAAGATAGCCTATGCCTGTTTTTTAAACACGAATCGATATGTAATCAGTTTTCCGCTTCCCTCCATATCGCTCGCCAACTTTATTTTGGATAGCTTATTTACCACATATTCCGTCAGTTGTGGACTCGTGGAGTTAATATGAACTATTTGGATTTTACCTGACAGATCTATTTTGAAACTTACCTCAACCAAGCCATCCATATTTGGCTGCTGCAGTTCTGTTTCTTTCGGTTTTCCCTGTGAAAGAACATCCACCGGAACAGACCATAAAAAAACAACGAATGGCAGGACCCTCAAAACATATGTCAATAAGCATTTCGTCATTCGAAATTTTGCTGGTTTTCAGTTAATACGCTTGCTTCTGGTTAAGTCAATTTCTTTTCAAAGTTACATCTTTCAATTCGTCATTGATCACACTTGATGGATGTCCGACGAGTTCTTTAAATAAACAATTAATACTATTTTTTAGTTTATCACAGCTTGTTTTATCCTTCAACATCTCGTTTTTGCCATCATCAATGGTGCCAGAACTGTAATTAGCATGATGCCGACAACTTTATGTCATCTACTTTTGAGAGCAATTAGTATGGTCGATAAAATCTTTGAGTGGGTTGCTCGGTGGCTGATTTGTTTAGCGCGCAGAATCGGATGGTCCTATAACGAGGTAAACATTGTCGTTTACTATGCTTTAATCCCCTTTACTTGGGCAATTATGATTGACCAATTATGTAAGTTCCATTACATAAAAATAGGTTACGCTGTGTTTATCGGGATAGTCCTTCTCGTGTGCGGAGATTTTCACTCATTCTGTGATCGTTTATTCGATTTATCGGCGCGTTTTCTCTGCAGCTTCAGATGGTGCGGGTTGAACTACATAGCGGCTTCTGTCGTGCTCTGTGTGATTCTGCCAATCGTGATATATGCGTTCCTGGGTTATCTGCTTTGGGTTGCTCAGGATTGATGATATGGTTTTATTTGGTCTGCCTATACGTAAACAACCTGCTCATCGCTTACCGGCTGCTCTCCCTTGTAACACTGCAATAGCCTTGCTACCGTTGCTACATCCTTTTTACAATACAGCTCTATTCGGTCGAGGTTCCCATCCTCGTAATAGACCGATCGAACCCGGCTTCCATCGATATCATCCTTGGGAGTCGGTATGCCAAAGATTTTAGCCAGCACCTTAATGGAAGTATAGTGCTTGTAATCTCCAAATTTCCAAAGCTCCATGGTATCCAGATGTGCAACCTCCCATGGTTTCTTGCCTGCTATGTCGAGCATCATCGGAAGTTTTATTCGGTGAATCAACATTCGACGGCATAAGTAAGGAAAGTCAAACTCCTTTCCGTTGTGCGCACACAACAAGCGAAATGGATGGCCCGCGCGTGTTTCCAGCAGCTCCGAGAAATCGGATAACAGCTTGAATTCATCATGACCATAAAATGAAGTTATGCGCAATACACGCTCCTCCAAACGCGTCGCGAAATATCCAACACTTATACAGACGATTTTGCCAAACTCCGCATAGATACCGGCATCGCCATAACTTTCTTCTACCGATGTTCCGTTTTTCTCGCGGGAGTATTTGCTTTTATCAGTCCACAATTGTTTTAACTCATCGTCGAGTTTCTCAAAAGCCGATACCTGAGGAACCGTTTCAATATCCAGAAACAATACCTCGTCTAAACGAAGTTGATCCAGCATACTACTCTTTTTAAGTTAATAAAATTCCGGGTGAATCAAATACCGGCAAATCCTGCAAGTCCTCTCCTTGCAACTCCGGATTGTATACGAACTTCTTGTCAAAAATCTGATTGCCTATGTAGTAGCTAACCCAATATCTATGGTTCAACTTAAGCGAATCCGGCAAGAGCACTTCAAAAGGCTTAACACTTTTCGCCGGCAAATCATTCAGCAAAAAACGAAGTGTTGCGGTTTGTTTTTCCTTGCCTTGCAGCTTCCCCTCTCCCGATGCGTTAACTATAACCGTTTCTAACGGCTCATTGCGATTATTGATGATATATACCGACCAATTATCACGGTTTGGCAGAAAGGCTATGTAAACGCCTGTAACCTCTTCTATGTTCAAATCTCTTTTCATTATCTGTTGTTCAGTGGGGAAAGCCGGATTGCCATATCAATATATCGAAACAAATCAGCAGGCATGTGGCGAACGCGCTCTTTACTTTGAATGTGACCTAATCGTACCAGGATTAAGTCCAAATCTGGAATACACACTACATATTGCCCTCGCAATCCGCGCATCATAAAAAACGCATGATCATTGTGTTCGCCAAGCCACCACTGCCATCCGTACCACGAACAAAGCTCCCCATGCTCATCGGGGGTGCCGATAGGACTTATCGATTTTCGCACCCATTGCGGATTAATAATGGTGTCACCGCCAACAATTCCGTCGTGCAAAAACAACTTTCCAAGGCGCGCAAAATCGCGCGCTGTTGCATAAAATCCGCTGAACGTTTTCTCTAGACCATCCGCGTGATCGAGGTTCCAATACGCATCGTGTTCTGCGCCAAGCGGCCCCCACAATCGCAACGCACAATAATCGGATACAGTCATCCCTGTTGCGCTCTTCAATACCATTCCAAGCAACTGTGTATTGCCCCCTTCATAGGCCCATTTCTTTCCGGGCATTTCCTGAACATGATATTTCAGAACAGCCTCCTCGAGTTGCCTGCCATAATATGCCTTCGCCATAAATCCAAGGGGGCTGTTATAGCTTTCCCCGAACGGAATGCCACTGGTCATCTCCAATAAATGGCGTATGGTGAGATTGGTATCAAGACCGGTATTATAATCTGTGAGGTAGCGACCTACGGGATCATTGATACTGCCTATATAACCATCATCAATAGCCATTCCGATGAGAACCGAAGTAATGCTCTTTGCCATAGAAAATGAATTACTCAAGGTGCTCTCATCTCCCTCCTTATAGTGCTCAAACAGAAGCGAGTCTCTGCAGTATACCAGTAGCGCAGTTGTACCCATGGAATCAATCCACGCGGTTTCTTCTTGTGTTAAACCACTTACGTTATATGCAGAATATATTTCGGTGGGTTTTGGAAATGAGGCCGTTATTTTTCGCACATCAAAATGATGCATATCATCAATATCCGGTGTCGGCTTTCCAATCAAATAGGTCTTGCGAATACCATATAAGATGTGAATGTTACCACTTGCCCAAAGCGCTAAACAGATTGTTCCCAACAATGCAGCAATTAATATCAGAATTCGTTTTAGCAAGCGCATCCGTAGCATTTTAGCGCAAGTTAGCGCCACGCGAGAATTCTACCCATTCCTGTTTGGAATATTCGACATATAAATTTGGTTTGTGCATGGAAAAGGAAACAATTTGCGCCCATGAAAATAGCTCCCGGAAAACATGTGGCCGTGCATTACACCCTGTATGCAATAGGCGAAGATAAAGAGGTCATTGAAGAAACGCGTGAGGATGACCCTATGCACTTTGTATTCGGCCAAGACCCCATGCTTCCCAAGTTCGAAAATGGCCTTCTTGGATTAAGCCCCGGTGATTCGTTTACAATTTCAATTCCTTGTGAGGAAGCATATGGACAAGAGCAGGAAAATCTCTTCATCGAGTACCCTAAAAGCATGTTTTTAGAGGACGGCGAGCTCGACGAAGAAATTTTTCAAGAGGGTGAAATTATACCCCTTGAAAGTCCCGAGGGTGACATCATAGAAGGAGTCGTGTGCGAGGTAATGCTAAACTCCGTAGTTCTCGATTTCAACCATCCCCTTGCAGGAGAAGATTTGCTATTCGAAGGCTCGGTTGTTTCTGTCGAATAATTCCATATAGAATTGTTCACAAGACAATTT
>JAURKF010000122.1 GCA_030831885.1 Flavobacteriales bacterium | reverse complement strand
GTCCCACTGTGGGTGAATGTAATGGTCGTAAATACGGTCTGAGAATTCAAACTTCGAGTATTCTCGCTCAAAAAAAGGCGAAGCAGGATCTTCGCTGGAAATGTAGAATCCACGCCAGTTGTAATATGGTTCGATATCGTGCATCGCTATTTCACTCCTGCATGATCGACAGCCTTGCGCACACTGCCGTGCTCGAGCAATAAGCGCTGAGCTTCTTCTTCCGATAATCCTGTTTGCTGCATCACCATGGCTGTGCCGCGGTGCACCAGTTTGCGATTGCTCAGCTGCATATCGACCATTTTGTTGCCGCGTACCCGCCCCAGTTGAATCATAACGCTTGTCGAAAGCATGTTGAGCACGAGCTTCTGCGCTGTACCGCTCTTCATGCGTGTGCTGCCGGTAACGAACTCCGGACCTACTACTACTTCTACCGGAAAATCGGCCACTTGTGTAACAGCCGAACCTGCATTGCAGGTAATGCATCCTGTGGTGATTCCTGCTTCACGGCATTTTGCCATTGCGCCCACCACGTAAGGTGTTCCGCCCGATGCCGCAATTCCCACTACAACATCAGCGGATGTAATAGAATGCTCTTGCAAATCGAGCCAACCTTGCTCGCGGTTGTCCTCGGCAAATTCAACGGGATAGCGAATGGCGCGGTCGCCGCCGGCAATGAGGCCGATGACCAAGCCATGCTCTACACCGTAGGTTGGCGGACATTCTGACGCATCGACAATGCCCAGTCGTCCGCTCGTGCCAGCACCCAGGTAGAACAAGCGTCCACCTGCTTTCATTCTTTCGGCGGTAACAGTAACCAATCGTTCGATTTGAGGAATAGCGCGTTCCACCGCGAGCGGAACGCTTTGGTCTTCGCGATTGATATTGACCAACAATTCGCGCACACTCATCTCTTCCAAACGGTCGTAATGGCTGTCGCTTTCAGTAGTAGGCTTTGAATTTTGCATTTGCTCAAAATTACCAACGCCGAATGCGATTACTACCGATGACTAGATATTTTTTTCACGAATTGCGTTAAAAGAAAAAGGGATTATCCCACAGAAATACAAATACAACCTCACCTATTTATTGCTGAAAGCTTGCTTGTAAAGAATTACAGGCTCCTGCGATTTTTGACGTGTTTTCGGGTCATATATGCTACGTGATGCACAATATGGCACAATAGATTTATCACTTTTTGCTGTCAGTTTCTGAATACGTTTGTATTCCGGATTGGCCTGGCCCGGATAACTGATGCGCACTTCCACAATCAAATTCTCTGCGGAATCGATACCCAACTCATCAAGAGTTACAGCATGAATCATGGAAGAACCATAACCTATTCTGCAGTCCATCCTCGGTGATTGATAGAGTGCCTTATCCGTGCTTCTTAGATGCGGGTTTGCCTCGCCCTTGAATGTGGTGCCGTCATATATGGCGTAATCCAATACCATAGCATCTGAATCAATGCGCGCGTCGGAAATCCACCACATTTGTAATTTCCTATCATCGAACACGGAAGAAATAAGCTGAGGTGCATATACCGTCTTCAGCATGTGGTACAGCAACTTGGGTGTTCCCTTGTAATCTATGCAGCTCCAGCTGAACGAAGGCCATACATCGTTGAGCTGCCAGAACAAGGTTCCCATACAACGCGGCATCGCGCGTCGCTGGGCTTCAATTCCCATAGCGATTCCCTCGGCCTGCACTACTTGTGTCATCTCAGCGTACAATTTCACATCCTCGCTGCTCACATTGGGATACCAGCTGTTCATGTATTTCTCCATGAGTGAAAATCCGCGCGAATGTTTCTGATGCATCGCAATGCCTTTATCCTTCATGGAGAACTGCTTGCCATCCGGCATCTCCTGCAGCACCTCTTGCGAAGGATAACTCTGCATACCGAATTCACTCATGAAGCGAGGCACTTTGGTTTGCAATACTTCAAATGGTTCTTCATCGTGCCACACACCCCAGTAATGAGAATCTCCCTCGTTGATACTTCGCGCATCCCCACGACCCAATCGCGGCGAGCTTTCCCAATAGGAAGTTGTTGAGTTTTCGGCCATCGCGTTCGGCAGAATATTTTTAAACACATCATCATACGCTGTTTGCACTTGCTGAATTTCGGTGGGTGTCAAACCCGACTTCCACCCCCATCGTTCCCACCCTTCAGCGTTCTCATTGTTGCCGCACCACAACGCTATGCAAGGGTGATTGCGCAACCGTTTCACTTGTTCTTCAGCTTCGGCCTTTACATTTTGTAGAAATGCTTCATCGCCCGGATACATGCTGCACGCAAACATGAAATCGTGCCACACCATGATACCGTATTGATCGCACAAATCGTAAAACACTTCATCTTCATACACACCACCTCCCCAAACACGAAGCATATTGATGTTCGCCTCCTTGCACTGCATGATGAGCTTGAGGTAATCATCGTAGGTGGCTTCACCGGGGAAATAGCGAATAGGGATGTAGTTGGCACCTTTTGCAAACACAGGCAATCCATTCAGTTGGAAATAAAATGATTCGCCGATGGAGTCGCGCTGAGTGATTAAACGAACATCGCGCAAACCAACCAGTTCCGACTGATGCGCCTGCACCTTTCCATGCATGAACATCTTCACTTCGAAGGAATAAAGACTCGCATGCCCTTGACCGTTGCACCACCACAGAAGCGGATGTTGAATTTCAAAAGGAAGTTCTATGTAGTTCAATCCGGCTTTGAATGAATAGGTACTGTCGGTTTCACTTTGGTTCGTATTGCACACTAGCTTCACCAACACATCGGCATCAACCGGAGAATAGACCTTGGCTTCATATTTCATTTTGGCCAACTGCTCCGTAACTGAATAAGTATTGAAATAACCATTTTCCAAACGAATGGCATCGTATGCAATCCATTCAATCGGTTTGGTGATACCGCACGTTACCAAACGCGGCCCCCAATCCCAACCAAAATGAAACTGTGGTTTGCGCACCATAGCGCGGATAGAATCGCCGGGTATGGGATATGGCAGCGCTGCAAGCAACTCCTGCGCGCGCTTCTCGGAAGGATAAAACGTGACACGCAGAATATTACCACTCTTGATGAGATACTGCTTCGGATCGACTATCCATGAGCGATGTGCATTATCGGCATCGAGCAGTTTCGCACCATTCAACTCTACTCGCGCGTAGGTGTCCAGGCCATTAAACTTCCATTGAATTACCGTTTTGTTGAAAATGGAATCGGGTACATCAAACGGCTGCGTTTCATATTGCCAGGTGCGATCACCCACCCACTGACAATCCTTTTCGTTGGTACCATAAAAAGGATGATCGATTTTTTCCGCCCGTATCAAATCCGTGTGCACACAACCGGGAACATGTGCATCCATCCAGTCTCCATTGCTGGCCATGCGATGATAGAACTCCCGCACACGCCACTGCGCTTCCAATAAAGCAGGCTCTGACGATGACAACGAGTATTCGGCAGAATGAGCGGTTGCCTTCTGAGCATTTGCAGAAGAAATGGTAACGAAGAGCAAGAGGACGAATAATGGAATCCGCATAGCGCAAGTATAGCGCACAAAAATCAACTGCTTCTAACGGGTTAGAGATGCACTGCCTTTGCTCGGTTTGCGCGACAAGACGTAGAAGTGCAGTATTCCCTTCAGATATCCCAATCCATAGGAGCCATGCAAAATGCAATAACACCAAAGCAATTTCAGCATGAGATTTATCCGAAACCGACTGGACGTAAGAGCAACATATTTGGCAATTCCCAGATACGTCAAGAGCAATCCGATGTAAGCGTATCCCAGGTAGGGATGAACAAAAAAACCAATCCATCCTATCATCACGAACAGCATCCACAGCGGAGGCGCCAATTGTCGCAAGCTTGTGATGGCGCGATGCTTTTTGTTCACGAACACTTTCCAGTAGCCATACTGAAAATACTGCTTGTAGAGTTTCGTAAATGATCCACGTACGAAGTACCGCGAACGAATGGCGGGTTCGAGATAAATCTTAAAGCCCTTCAACCCGATGCGGTAGTTGAACTCATCATCCTGATTGCGTATGAGCTCTTCATCAAAAAATCCGCACTGCTCAAACACTTCCCGGCGGTATGCGCCAAAAGCTACCGTGTCCACATAGCCCGCCTTTCCACCGGTGCGGAAGTAGGCATTGCCCACTCCAAATGGCGAAGCCATGGCCATCGATATCACTTGCGAAAGATCGTTTTCATGCACGTTGGTGATAATACCACCCGCACAACCAACCTCAGGGTGTTCGAGCAACACACGCAAATTGCGCATAATAAAATCGGGTTCCACTTCGGCATGCGCGCCGAGGATGATGCCTACATCATAGTCCATTGTGCGCAACCCTAAGTTGAGCGCAAAGGGTGTTGTGCGTTGCGGATTATCCACCAACTGCACCGACGAATGCAATGAAGCATAGCGCGCAACAATTTCACGAGTGCCATCATCGCTCATGCCATCGACCACAGCGATAATCAACGACACATCTTGCAACTCCGATTGCAATAGCGAATCGATGCAGCGACCGATGTAGGCCTCCTCATTGCGACAGGGTATTACAACTTTCACTATTTGCATAGCTAGTGCATGAGGGTTTGGTAAAACGCATTCAACTTTACAGCTTCAGCTTCCCAATTGAATTGATTCAGCACGAAAGACCTTCCTCGTTCGCCCATGTTACGGCACAATTCAGCATTGTCGAAAAGACGATTCACTGCTTCAATGATTGCATCCACATTCAACGGATCGACACACAGTCCTGCCTGCTGCTCATTTACAATCGTTCGCCACAAGGGAAAATCGGAAGCCAGCACCGGCAGCGACGCTCCCATATACTCGAACATTTTGATTGGGTAAGAGTCGAGGTAATTGGTGGTAGGATGAAGTGTAACTAATCCCACACAGGAATTCTCGAGCAACTGCGCTATGGCTTCGCGTCCTATCGTGCCATGATAGTCCACCTTTTGCCATGCGGACATCAACTTACATCGATTCATCAACTCTTCGCTTTCAAATTTTCCGGCAAGATTCAATCGGCCATCCACCTTCTCGAGTGCCTTCAGTATTTCGATGATTCCTCGCTTTTCCGAAATGACACCGATATACACCATACGTCGAGAAGCATAATCGGGATTGAATTTCCGTTCAAACTCACTCAGCAGCGGTGCATTAAAAATGCAACATGATTTTGAATGAACAACGCGAAAACGATTCTCGATAAGTGGAGTTGCCGCAACGACTCCTGCCACATTTCGGATGTTGCGTAATTCCATGCGCTCGGCCATTCGCGCCGCTGCAGGTCTTAACCAACCCGGTATCCAGGGCTTGGTGGAAATCTGTCGCGGTAAATCTTCGTGAACATCGTACACGACCTTCCTTTTCAATCGAGAAAATTTAACCGCATGAGGCAAGAGTTCGGGATCATGAAAATGATATACATCCGCCTGTTCTTTCAATGCTCTGTCAACCACCAGTCGAGTAAATCGGAGCGCCCTTGAAATTCTTCCTTGAAAAGGATTGCGAAGCGTAATCACACGTACACCCTTTTCCATAAACTCCCTGTCATCTTCTCCCACCGCTATCAGAGTAACCCGATGCCCCATAGATGCCAGTGAAACGCATTCCTTATGAAAAATACGTATGTCGTTCCATGGATGGACAGAAGTGAAATGACAGATGTTGAGCGAATACATGTTTTAAGAACGCGATAGAAGCAAGTGCGAATATAGCTGCATGAGAGAGGAAGCTACTGCCTCGTAGCTGTATCGATCATTCATTATTTGGTGAAGTTTATCGGTCATTTCCGTATCTCGATTGAAATAAGCTTCCTTC
>JAURKF010000121.1 GCA_030831885.1 Flavobacteriales bacterium | reverse complement strand
CCTGCGGTTTAAACTTTCGTTCCTTAAATCCTTTTTTAATACTCAGCATAGCTCTTTCGATCATAGTCCTATGATGGTCTAATTTCGCAGATTATGAGAAGGCAAATTCTATCTTTCTGCGCACCCACATTATTCCTTATTGTATCATTTCTTTTTTTTGGGTGCAATTCAAACCATACCCAAAACAAATTCAGCGACCCTGAACTGGTAAAAATTGCCGATTTTGCTGATTACCACTCAACTGACTCTCTTGTAAAATATTTAAATCATAAGCAACCGCTTCTTCGGGTTGAGTGCGCATATGCGCTGGCCTCCGTGCGCGACCCGAAAGCTATTGATGCACTTCATACTGCCTTGAAAGACCCCGTTGCACAAGTGCGAGAAGCGGCAGCCTATGCGATTGGCCAAATACTCCACCCTAGTTCGGTAGAACCTCTTTCACTTCAATTGAATAGAGAAAACGATGCGGCAACTTCGATTGCAATCGCAGAGGCATTGGGGAAAATTGGAGGTGCATTTCACGCGGCATCCACCGCTCCGGAATGGACAGAAAATGTTGTGAATGCGCTGAGCAATATGGAAAGATCCGATTCGATTGGCATTCACGCTTTTGCGAAAGGTGCTTTTTGGTTGCACAATGGGGGGTGGAGTAATCCGCAGCTGATGAATAAACTCGCCGCACACTATGCATCGCAATCAATCTTGAACAGACGTATGATTGTCTATGCCATGGCACGATACCGCGGCGATTGGTATGAGGATTCGCTGCAAGTGAATCGTTTCTTGAGCAATTTGCAAAAAGAACAGGATCCACTAACTCTCACTGTGGGTATTTCCATCGCAGGTCGCATTGAATCAAGACTTGCTATATCCATAATAAAAAGTGTATTAGCATCAGAAAACGCTTCCTTCAAGCAATTGATTTCGGCTTGTCGCGCTGCAGCCAATAACACCAAGGTGGAAGCCAAAGCACTGCTACCACTCCTTCAACACTCGCATCCGCTCGTGACTGAAGAGGCTTTGATTGCGCTTAAAAACAAATCGCTCGATTCCGACGATCTGGATTACATCCGCTCCAGTGCGCTGAAAATGCCGATCCCCCTTGAGGCCGTCGCAGCTCAGCTGCTGCACGCTCATGGTGACACCCTTGGAGTGCATGAATGGCTCAAAAAAATCAAACAAACTAAAGAAACCTACGAACGCATTGCCTGTATTAGAACATTGGGAGTAAGCGGAAATAGCGCAGAAATCTGCCTCAAAGAAGCCTTGAATAACTCGAATATTCTCGAAGCAAATGCATTCACGGAGGCCTTCATCGCATCACATGAAAATCCGGACTTCCCATTAACCGTTGATTTCATTGGAGCATTAATACAATTGATAAATCGAAACGATGTTGGTATTACAGCTCTTTGTTCTGCTGAATTGCGCAGGTTGAAGCCAACTATTGCGGAAAAGGCAATTATAAATGAAACTCTGCTGAATGCGCTCAACTCACTAATCCTGCCCATGGAAGTTGAAACAGCGAATGAAATAATCAAGACATTAAATGTAGTGGGTATTACACCACGCGAAGAGATAAAACCATCCTTCAACAATCCTATAAACTGGGAACTGGTTAAGTCTATTCCGCGCAGACAAAGGGCCAACATACATACTTCAAAAGGCACCATACAAATTCAATTGCATGTGGAGGAAGCACCGGGCAGCGTAGCCTCATTTGTCATATTGTGTAGGGAAGGATTTTATAATGGTAAATCATTTCATCGCGTGGTCCCCAATTTCGTTGCCCAAGGGGGGTGTCCAAGGGGCGACGGCATGGGTGGAACAAACTACACGCTGCGCTCCGAATTTCGTTTGCACGACTATAGCACCGGTTCAGTTGGATTAGCCTCTGCAGGGCCTGATACAGAAAGTTGCCAATGGTTCATCACACTTCTACCTACCCCACACCTGGAAGGCAGATATGCCCTATTTGCTCACGTTACGAAAGGATTAGAAGTTGCTGAATCGATTGTGATTGGAGACCGAATCGAGCGTATCGAGTTGATCGAAGAATAAATCGAGTGCAACTACAAATCGACGTATATTTGCCTTGAATTTGATTTTCGCTTGTCAGGCGTGTCCATTAAGGACCATTTCCGTCTCCTGATTGTTCGGATCATTTCACGAACATATTTTTATTTCAAACTATACAATGAATTTTAATTCTTTGGGACTCATCGAGCCCCTTTTAAAAGCCTTGCATCATGAAGGCTACGAAAAACCCACGCCTATTCAGCAGCAAGCTATACCCATCGTACTCGAAGGCACGGATTTATTGGGCTGCGCTCAGACAGGCACAGGAAAAACTGCCGCTTTTGCCTTACCTGTAATCCAGTTGCTTCATAAACGAACTACCGACCTGAAAAGCAAGCGTCCCATTCGCTCGCTCATCCTAACACCTACTCGTGAACTTGCCATACAAATTGACGAAAGTTTCAAAGCTTATGGACGACATACAGACCTCAAGTACCTCGTTATTTTCGGAGGAGTAGGTCAATTTCCGCAAACACAAGCCCTCAAATCAGGAACTGACGTGCTCATTGCAACACCCGGCCGATTGTTGGATTTAATGAATCAGGGGTTTATCGACTTACGACAACTTGAAATCTTCATTCTTGATGAGGCCGACCGTATGCTCGATATGGGCTTCATTCACGATGTGAAGCGCGTAATAGCTAAACTTCCCACCAAGCGACAATCGCTGTTTTTCAGTGCAACCATGCCTCCGGAAATCCAACGATTAAGTTCAACAATTCTTACCAACCCGAAAAAAGTGGAGGTCGCTCCACCTGCTACAACGGCCGAAAAAATTGCACAATGTATTTACTATGTGAATAGGGCGGATAAGAAAAACATGTTGCTTCATATTCTCTCAGATAAAACAATTGAGCGAGCGCTGGTCTTCACCCGCACGAAGCACGGAGCCAATAAAGTTGTTAAAGACTTGCAGAAATCGGGCATCACTTCGGAAGCTATCCATGGCAACAAATCGCAAAACGCCCGACAACTTGCCTTGAAGAACTTCAAGAGCAAAACAACGCGGGTGTTGGTTGCTACCGACATAGCAGCGCGCGGAATCGATGTTGACGATCTCACGCATGTAATCAACTTTGAAATTCCGAATGTACCCGAAACTTATGTGCATCGCATTGGCAGGACCGGTCGAGCTGGAGCATCCGGAATAGCTATTTCATTTTGCGAGGCCGAAGAAGTTGAATACGTTAGAGACATTCAAAAGCTAACCGGCATTAAAATACCCGAGGGTGAAAACCGCGGTAGTACACCAATGCCCGATTTTGATTCGCAAATCGCAACACACTCGCAAACAAAAAAAACCGGTAACCAAGGAGCCCGACATATCAATAACTCACACGGTTCAAGTGCAGGTAGGAGCAAAAAACCATGGCGCCCTTTCAGCAAAAGAAAAACCAACCCATAAGTTTTTCAATGTGAGATAGACTTACTTTTGATTGCTTTAAAACTCATCACGCGTTGATTTGATTTTCCCTAATTCAAATCGAAGGCAGCAGCAATATAGCTATGGAAGTTTGGAAAAAAATCAGCAACCTCGGCATTGGTTACGTTAAAAGCGAGAACGACAAAAATGTGTTGCGCTTCATCAATCAATTAAACTTTTTCGCTGTAATAGCGGTTATCAGCCACGCTATTCTTCTCCAATTTCAACTAGGATTTAGGTACCCTGAATTCTTTCTATATGAAATCAGCTACTTACCACTTGCCATTGTAATTCAATTTCTTAATGCATACGGTAACTGGAAAGCAGCACGTTGGTTCGGTTCACTATCCGTTATCCTTTACATATCGTTTCTCTACATTCTTAATGGAAATTACTTTGGAGGCTCCTACCTTTTGTTAGCCACGGGAGCATTGCCCATGATTATTTTTAGAAAGCAGCTCTTAAGTAACCTTCTTTTTCTGCTTCATGTGGTGGCTTTTTTTCTGATTTACAGGTATCAGCTTTATAATCCTCCTTTGATTCAATTTACCCCCGAAGAGGAAGCTTCACTTTATCCTGGTGGCGTTATATTTATGTTTTTTATACTGTTTGCATCGATTCGATATTTCATCAAACTCAGCAATTCGTATGCGTCGCAGCTATTTAAATCGAATCGGTTAATTGAGGAGAAAAACGAGGAAATTCTTTCTTCAATCAACTATACCCATCACATACAAAAGTCGATTCTTACATCCGAGGTTGAATTTTTACGCACTGTGCCATCAGCCTTTGTTATAAATATGCCTAAAGATGTTGTTTCGGGCGATTTCTTTTGGGCGCGCAGAACCGAAAGTGACATCTATTTTGCTCTATGCGACTGCACAGGACATGGCATTCCTGCGGCTATGATCAGCATTATTTGCTTTAACGCGCTCAATCGTGCATTTGATGAACGTGAGCAGCCTGGACCTGCTCACCTTTTCACCCGCGTGCAATCCATTTTCGCTGAAAGTTTCAATGCGGATAAATACGAAGTGAATCCGGGTATGGAGGGTGCAATTTGCCGCATTTCTTTGGAAGATGGCACATTAAGCTGGTGCGGTGCCAAAACACCGTTGTGGCTTTGGCGCGATCATGAAATTACAGAACTTCAACCCAATCGTTTTGGAATTAGCAGAGAACTTTCTAGGAATTTTTTCAAAGAAGAGAAAATCAGTCTTTCCCCCAGCGATTGCATTTATTTGTTTACCGACGGCTACATCGATCAATTCGGAAAAGACAACGGAAAAAAGCTGAAAAAAAGCGGTCTAAGAACAATCCTAAAGCAAGTTGGAACGCTAAAGCTTAGTGAGCAAAAAACGATTCTAAAAAACTACATCACCCAATTCAAGGGTTCGGAAGAGCAAGTGGACGATATATGCGTGTTAGGCTTTCAGCTGCCGGAAAAGACTTCGGTTATATAATATCCTTATATAAGCAGCAAAAATCTAAGCTCTTTCGGCGAGGTACGAGTATATTCTCTTACCAATTACTATTTACAAAAACCATAATCGCCCGCCCGATTCTTGGAATTCATATCATTGCAAACCATTATACAGTCGCTTTTAAAAAAGAACCTTGAACTTTACCTCGATGGTTTTCTTAAAGTATGCAAGCTGACGATTCAAGAGATGAAGCAGTATTCATCTGCGATCAAAATGGGAATTAAATTGAAGAGGCAACGACTCAAATGGTATAGTAACTTAAGCTCTCGCCAATTAAAATTCAAAAGGTCCCAAGAAAGGTAGCTGAAAGATGACCTACTAAGCTATTGCTGAGCCGTCTGATTATTCGATAATGGATTTTGCTTATACCTGCTAAACTCATAGGCAACAAACATTTTCGCGTTTGCCGGTGTCCACCATCGAATAAATTTAGATGGGTAGTCATGAAGTCTCACACATCCAAGGCTCAGCGGTGCCCCCATGTATTTTCCGGGCTCAGAGCCCCCCACAGCAAATTCGTGAATACCATTCACATAACCCTTCGCCCCGGGATAGGCATCATCGGGAGTAATGTGCATAAAATTGGGCAGCTGCACCCTGCCCTGATATAAAATCACACTGGACGAGCTAAATCCCATCATTTTATCGTGAATTACATCCAGTGAATCATATTTCAACTTATTATCCCAATATCGCGTAGTTAAACGATTCATAGGAGCATAGTATCTTGGTTGGCCATCGAAATCATGCTGGTTAAAATGAGGCGCTTTCGAATTTTTGGAAGAGGTAACAAATTTCGCAACCGGCATCAGCGTATCATCATAAATCTCACACAGGCAAAGCATTTGACCCAAACAATACTGCTTATTATTCACAGTAATGACCGAATCCTTTTTCATCGGTTCCGTTCGGAATTGTTCAACATGATCTCGGAGGTTTTTCCAAATAGCATGTATATCATGGGCTGTTATGGTGGTGTCTTTCCATTTATTGATCAGCATTGTGGCAATTGCAGCATCATCCGTGAGCGAAACAGACTCCTTGTTTAACAGGGCGAGAAACGACTTCAGTTCGGTCAATTCGGTAATTTGAGGATATAACTCAGTGCATCCCTTGCATTGCTTGCGGCTATTCAGTGTATTGAAATCTGCCACAATAAATCGCCAGGAACGATAATCAACTCCAGGGAAAGATTCGTTATACAAGTCAGCCCAAACGAAATGCTTGTCGTTGATTCGGTCCATCTTCGTAATCAACGGCGTATAGCAGGGATTCTCTCTAAGAAACTCCTCAGCATCTATACCCAGCTTTTGGAAAGAGTTATAGGACATGAACATTTTCCTTCTTGTGGAAAGTAAACTGTTCGTCAAAGAATCATTCGTTACAGCCTGCAGCAGTTCATTGAAGTTGAAATCGCTGGAGTCTGCCGAGAGTTTTAGGCTAAGAGCGTTAATTATTGAATCGGTTGCTCGTTGTTGATCAGCATGATCTACCAGTGGCTCGCCAGGTTTTTCCTGACAAGAGGAAAACAACACAATTGATGACAAGAGGAACATAATGACCCCCTTAGACCCAAGATAAAATCTACAGATTGAATTCATAATATTCATGGCATGTGACTATCGGGAGATAAGCACCAAGCCGTTAAATAGCATCCTTCTTACGTCGCGCAAGAATCAGGTGGGGCTCATTGTGAGCCACATTATAACCAATCTTGAAAGGAAGCTCACCGCTTCCGCGCTGCTCAAATGCTTCGCGAAGATCTCTTTGAACACGCCCTGCGAATAGTCCGATTGGGTGAGTATATTTCCCATACAAATCGACAGTCCAGGAGCTATCCGGGAAAAATCTGAAGGGCATTCCGGAGTCGTCTTGCAACAATAAATTGGTGTTGGCAAGAATCACCTCACGGATGTTGTTGAACGAATTGTTATGCATGAGATATGAGGCTGCCTTCAAAAAAACACACTTATTCTCAATTCCGGAGAAATACTTGTGGTATCCTGATTCAGGATTAAAAGAACTGTTCTCAAGATTCGTTCGGTGATATTCAATCTCCTTTAAGACAGTTCGGTTGATATCGGTAAGTTTTATTACCACTCCCGTCGCCTCTTCATATTCGGCATCCACTCTCTTACCGGTCTCATCAATTTTGATATATTCGATAGATGAAACAAGGAAAGATTGACGTCTTGCATAAAACAGAATAAGCGGTAACACTCCATTTAAATCGTTACGATGCAAATCCCGCCCCATCTCGATGGTCATAAAATATCCAACCCGATTGGATGTATATAAGGATGAGCTGACTCGTTTCATATAGTCTCGGAAGCCACTGTTATACTCGGCATTCCATTTAATGGACCCCAGTGGTTCCAATCCTACCATTACAATCCGTTTCGCTTTCGGAAAAAAGCAGTTGGAGTATAAAAAATCAGCGCCTGCGAAAGGATAAAACAAGGTCATTGAATCTAACTCATTCAGTGGGGTCTTCGGCAACCAGCTGCGGATAGGAGCTGCCTTCTGTTCTGATACCTTCGTCCACTCATTTTCAATATCGCGTGATATTCCGTTCCAGGATTCATCATCCGATAATTGCCCCTTCAATCCATCCGGTGCGTAACCCGCAATAAGCGATGAGAAATCAGTTGCGAACTCATCAATAGGGTACTTTTTAATGGAGTCAATGCGAGCAATGGGGGCAACCTGAACCGTATCCGCGACCACAGGAGTTTCATTTTTCACCTCAGGCTTGCTCGCGAACATAGAAGCACCAACACCGGAAACCACCAACCATGTGGCAAATGCAATCACCAAAACAGGTACCGCCACAAAGGCAACCTTTCTGAAATTGATTGGCTTGTGCTCCTTCCTGCCTTCGAGGTCGGGCTTGAGAAACATTCTGATTTCACTGTAATCAGGAAGTTCAGATACCGATTTCCATTCGTTGGTGCCTTGTTCGCAGAGGCGGGTATGGAAGTTTATTTCACGATTGGCCAATTCAGCCACTGTGAAAGGACCTTCAAGCTTTTCGCCGTTTT
>JAURKF010000120.1 GCA_030831885.1 Flavobacteriales bacterium | reverse complement strand
GCAAGGTCGATTTGCGAAGGGAATCCTTTACGCACCAATCGGCTTTGCTTGCGTAGGCTTGCACCCATACATCGTTCGCGCGGAGATACTCCGCGTAATCGAACTCAAGAGGGTTTCTCGGTGAATCGGGTAATCGAGGTGTGCACTTTGCGAGAATAACATCATCGGCGTGCAATACTTGCGCGGAAGTCGTATCGCGTTCAAGGGTTAAAGCAATCTTCCCTCGACTCGCATTAAAGAGTGAATCGCTCCTCACACCGATTACTTCGCCCGTGATCTTCCATCTTTCCTTCGACTGACCCGGCTCGTCGAGTAATCGTATGGCATAGACTCCATTCATTTCTGTTAGATGAACCACATGCCAATCGTCCAGCTCGCGATGCATACTGCGCACCATGAACATACCGACCAACATCCAAAGGACTGAGTAAAATATGCCAATATGGAATGCAATCCGAACTGATGCTTGGCGCCGAACTCTGACTTTTCGAATGAGAAAGTAAAAACTATAACAAAAGACCAATACTGCGCACGTTACAAGCAACCAGCTTGCATTTGAACTGTAAACACCTATGAGCAAAGGCCCAACCAACCTAACGAGTGGGGAGCGCAACCAGATGTCGGACAATGACATATCACTTGAACTTTAGTGAACAAGTTGCAGCCGGAAAATTACCCTTACAAGAAGATGTTATGCCCTGACGGAGGAATATATCAGCGATTAAAATCCATGGGATTCAAATCAGTAAAGCGGCGTTTTTTAAGCATGAAAAAATATTTCAAAATGCTCTGGTTGTAAACCCCGATTAGATTCGGCTCAACAATCGCGAGTTCCTCTTTGCGTCGCTTGCGTTGCAGTAAGCGCATATTGCTGTAAAAGCTAAAATGAGCCTTCAGCACGGCAGTAAAATGACTCCACTTTCCTTCTGTGATAAATCGAAGACCCGCCACACCATCGAGCAACATGCGGCGTATGAGTTTGAGGCGAAGATTGCTTGTATGATAATTCTTCACCAGCATATAGAGGTTGTTGCGGAAGTTGAGGTACGTCTTGAACGGGCTTTGCCTGTCGAGGGTTCCGCCACCATAGTGAAAGACCTTCGATTGACGACACGCTCCCACCTTGTAGCCGCGATTCTTCAATCGCCAGCATAAATCAATTTCCTCCATGTGCGCGAAAAAATCCTCATCAAGCCCACCTACTTCAATCCAAGCATCGCGGCGAATAAACATTGCTGCGCCCGAAGCCCAAAACACTTCCTCGTTTCGGTCGTATTGTCCAAGGTCCTTCTCAAATTCAAAGAATACACGACCGGCGCAGAATGCATAGGCATCTTTATCGATATAGCCACCTGCTGCGCCAGCGTATTCAAACCACTCCTTGCGATGAAAATCAAGAATCTTAGGCTGACATGCAGCCATGCGAGAAGTATCATCCATATACCGAATAACCGGTTCAATCCAATGCTGAGTGACTTCCACATCCGAATTCAAGAGCACATAAAACTCGTGCGACACTTTGCGCAACCCGTGGTTATAACCACCGGCAAAGCCGTAGTTTTTATCGAGCTCAACAACTGAAACCGATGGAAACTCCCTGCGCAATAATTGAAGCGAATCATCAGAAGAAGCATTATCAATTACAACAACATCCGCAACCTGCTCGCTGTGTTCTATAACTCCGGGCAAAAACTGCCTCAAGAATTTCTCCCCGTTCCAATTCAATATAACAACAGCGACTCGTTTCATCGGATGGGCATCAGTGCGGACTATACCACAGATTTTCGATTTCGTCGCGGCTGTTGGGATCAGTGCGACTATTGGCATTCAGGCGCGAATTATCGCCCATATTCAGCGCAGTTGGACGCGAGCGCACCATATCCTTCCAATTGAAATTCTTGGGCTCGGCCGGCACATCACTATGCAACAATTCATGATCGCCCATCAACGTAGTATCGTAAAATAAGAAGCGTCTGTTGTGCAAATTATTATTAGTAGAGTAATAATGCCATATTTCATAAGGCCAATAGTCCACCTCATTCGGTCGAGAAATGCGCGTATTGGGCGGACCATACTGCAGATAAACACGCCCACGATCGGTTTGCCAACCCTTCTTGATGCGCGTGGCAAAATTATCCTTCACGACTCTTATACTTTTCTCATATTCCTTCCAAGCCGCTTCCGGATTTTCCGGATTACGTTTCCACCAGAAGGAGTATAAAAAGCCCTGCATAGTAGCTAAATCAGCCTTTGGCATTTGTCGGTCGATGGCATCGCGATCAACATCTTTAGCAATCGGTAAATGATAGTAGATGATCTCGCGCAGTGAGTCAGCATTGGAAAAACGGCCTGCAAAAGACAACGCCACCTGTGCATCTGTTATGGCGCTATCCAATGAAACGGGCAATTCAGCAATCTTATTCCTTGAAAACTCGCGCTCGCGCAATGCAACTAAATTATTTTCACGATCGCGTACCTCAATTCGAAGCGCATACTGTCCCGCAGGAACATCCGAAATATCGAGTGTTTGAAGAACCGGGATAACCGAAGAAGCTCGCTCTTTTTTGACTCGTTTGCAGAATTCAACCGAGTTATCCTTCATGTTTACGATACAGATCGTGCTTACAAATGGACTTCCATCTCCCCATACGCTATCAGATCGATAAATCTCAGCATAATAAATGAGGCTATTCAACGAAGTTCCATAGTAGCTGCTCACAAATGGGATTAAATCATACCCCGATTTACTAAACGCATTTTGATCCATAGTTCGGCGGTATGCACTCACCCATTCAATATCAGAAATGAAAACTCCTCGGGAAGGGATAACCACCTCAATTTTTTGAACCAGTTTCTCCGGAGCTTTTTGAGGAGCATTCACATCGCGCACTTCAATTTCCAAATCATAATTTCCTGGCGGAACCACAAATCGTTCGAGGGAGAGGAAATCCGATTTTTCATTTGCCCTCACCAAAGGGCCATCGACATTCACCTTGCGCGCATCCACAATAGAACCTGCGCGCACAAGTATCAACGTAAGCTCTGCATGCGCCTGCACATAGCCCGAATCGAGCAGGTTATGTTCGAACGTATTCGCATCGAAAGACGTAACGAACTCAATATATGGACCTGTTCCCGGAGCATAGAATGTGCGGTAATCAAATGATACACGCATAGCCCACACAGAAGCACTCGCCATTAAAAAGCAAATGAACATCATCCATTTTCGGGTAGAACACAACATGGGGTAAAGTTAATTAGCAAATGCGTTGAGCAAATGACAAAGTGCCAAATGAAGCTAAATGGCTCCTGCGTATTTTCGTCGCTCAACGAATGAACCATGTCACGATTTCCTTTTCAATTGACTACCGCAGCCGACTATGATGCCGCCTATCGTTTCAGCACCGAATCACCTGAGCTGTTTTGGGAGGATGTAGCTTCTCATTACGAATGGCGGAAACCTTGGCACTCGGTGCTTCAATGGAATTTCAAAGACCCCGATATACACTGGTTTTTAGGAGGCGAACTGAACATAACCGAGAACTGCATCGACAGGCACTTAACAAATAAGAGCGATCAAACTGCCATCCTTTGGGAACCCAACGAAGCACATGAATCAGCTAGACATATTACCTATGGCGAATTGCACGATGAGGTATGTCGCATGGCCAACGTACTGGCCGATTTGGGTGTAACCAAAGGCGATCGCGTGTGCATTTACATGCCCATGATACCTGAGCTCGCGTATGCTGTGCTTGCATGCGCTCGCATGGGAGCTATCCACTCGGTCGTATTCGCAGGATTTAGTGCCAACTCGGTGGCTGACCGAATCAACGACAGTTCATGCAAGGTCGTCATCACCACCGATGCCATGAGTCGTGGAGCCAAGCAAATCGCCGTGAAAGCAATCGTGGATGAAGCGCTCAACCAATGCACGTGTGTGGAGCGGGTGCTGGTGGTGAACAGGATGAATTGGGAAGTGCCTATGCAAGAAGGCCGAGACGTCGATTATAAAAAGGAAAGAGAACATGCCTCGCCGCATTTTGCACCTGTTGTGATGCAAAGTGAGGATCCGCTTTTCATACTCTATACCAGTGGCAGCACGGGCAAACCCAAAGGAGTGCTGCATATATGCGGCGGCTACATGGTATATGCGGGTTATACGTTCAGTAATGTCTTTCAATACAAGCCGGGTGAAATCCATTGGTGCACGGCCGACATTGGTTGGGTAACCGGACACAGTTATATTTTATATGGTCCACTTCTCAACGGTGCCACTACGCTCATGTTCGAAGGCATTCCTACCTACCCCGATGCAGGAAGATTTTGGGAAGTGGTGGACAAACACCGCGTGAACATTTTCTACACTGCACCTACCGCTATTCGTTCGTTGATGTCGGCAGGACTCGACCACGTTCTCCCCTACTCGTTGCAATCACTCCGCGTGTTGGGATCGGTAGGAGAACCCATCAATGAAGAGGCCTGGCATTGGTACGACACGAACATTGGAAAAAACCGATGCGCAATTGTTGATACGTTTTGGCAAACCGAAACGGGAGGCATCATGCTCACGTCATGCGCAGGGGTTACGGAATCGAAACCTGCCTTGGCCGGACTTCCCATGCCGGGCGTGCAGCCCATTCTCGTTGACTCGAACGGAAATGAAATCGAAGGCAACGGCGTTGAAGGACATCTCTGCTTCAAATTCCCTTGGCCTTCTATTCTGCGCAGCACATGGGGCGATCATGAGCGCTGCCGACAAACGTATTTCTCCACATACCCGAACCTCTACTTCACCGGCGACGGCGCACGGAGGGATGAAGACGGATTGTATCGTATCATCGGGCGCGTGGATGACGTCATCAATGTGAGTGGTCACCGTTTCGGGACAGCTGAAATCGAAAACGCCATTAATCAAAACAAGAGCGTAGTTGAAAGTGCTGTGGTTGGTTATCCGCACGATATAAAAGGACAAGGAATTTACGCATACGTCATACTCGCCACAGGAACCGAAGCCAATGAAGACATGCGCCAGCGTATCATCGAAACGGTGGCGCATGAAATTGGGCGAATAGCCAAGCCCGATGTAATTCAATTTGTGAGCGGCTTGCCTAAAACACGTTCAGGAAAAATCATGCGTCGCATTCTGCGAAAAGTCGCCGAAGGCGATGTGAGTTCGCTGGGCGATACGACGACATTGTTGGACCCGGCGGTTGTTGATGAGATTGTGAAAGGGAGGATTGGAGGATTATAGGATTGTAGGGGGCGCCAGCCGCTCATTCTCATTCTCATTCT
>JAURKF010000119.1 GCA_030831885.1 Flavobacteriales bacterium | reverse complement strand
TTCGAACCTGTGACCCTCTGCTTGTAAGGCAGATGCTCTGAACCAGCTGAGCTATGCTCCCATTTCATTCAAACGGGGCGCAAATATACACCCACATTCTAAAAGCACAAATTTTTTTTGAGGTGTCCACACACTACTCGAAATCAGGGTAAAGCAGGTATTTTTTTCGTTTGATTTTAAACTGCTTCAGCGCCGGTTGCCATGAGGCCCGAATCTCATCTGCGCTTTTTCCTGCTATAACCATTTCTCGAATACTGGATGTCCCGCAGAGTTTGTCAAAAAAACCGCTTGAAAGAAAGAATCTTGATTTATCGGGATATGAATTATACATCTCCAATAGCCAGTGTAAATCTATTTGTGATAGTTGCTCGGTATTCACTTGCCGCAAATCAAATCCTCGACAAATCTTATTTTCGAAAGGTGGATTGGGTGCAATACCGGCTATGTGTTTTGGTGTGAAAGTGAAGGAACCGTTCGCGCATTCAGGAAAGCCAATAACCTCGAACGGAAAAGGTGTTCCTCGCCCGACGCTAACTTCCGCTCCTTCAAACCAACACAATGAAGGGTAAAGGGCTATTACGTGATCATTGGGCAAATTGGGCGAGGGTCGAACAGGTGGTGAATAGGGTGTGTTATGTGTATAGCCTTCGCAAGGAATCACAGCAACATCCGGATTGGATGCAAGCCAGCCCTCGCCGAGAATCATCCCGGTAAGCTCTCCTATAGTGAGTCCATATGTAATGGGAATCGGATGCATGCCAACAAACGAAGTGTACTTCTCCTCGAGCACAGGACCATCGACATAATGCCCATTGGGATTGGGCCTATCCAGAACAACTGCTTTCAGGTTGTTTTCAGCTGCAGCCTCCAGAACGTAATGCAAGGTGGATATATACGTGTAGAAACGCGCGCCCACATCCTGAATGTCGAATACAATGACCTCTATACCTTGCAGCATTTCCGGAGTTGGCTTTTTCGTTTTTCCGTAGAGTGAGAGAACGGGGATTCCTGTTTTAGGGTCTTTGCCATCGCTTACATGTTCGCCTGCCCCGGCTTCACCTCGAAAGCCATGTTCGGGCGCAAATACCGCACGCACATCGATGCCGAGACTGAGCAATGTATCTACCAGGTGAGTTTCGCCGACCCTAGAGGTTTGATTGGCCACTACCCCGACTCGTTTACTTTTAAGAAAACCAATGTAGCTGTCGATTTGTGCAGCCCCACATTTGGGGATTTTGGAAGTGGAGGTTTCTTTTACTGCCGACTGACTGCTGCAAGAAAGGAATACTGTCAGAAATAAGAGGAAGAGTAGTTGCTTCATACCGTTGTGTGCGAAATTCGGGAGGAATTGCCCCTCAATATCACTTTCGAGCCTTTACTTTTACGCCAACTAACGTGAATATTTTCTCTTAAGTGCGAATAGCTCAATTTATAGCTCGCAGAATACGCAAAGCCGATGATAAGGCTCGCATTTCACGACCCATTGTACGGATTGCTACAGCGGGTATTGCTATAGGCATGGCAATGATGCTTGTGAGCATGGCTATCGTGAGTGGCTTTCAGGAGCAAATCAGAAATAAGGTTATTGGTTTTGGCGCACATTATCAAATTACGGCCATCGAAAGAAACTACTCGAAGGATTCTCAGCGTTTATTATATGACACTGCAGTGTATGAAGCATTGAGACAGGCTCAGGATGTGAAACAGGTTCAGATTTATGCAACTAAACCCGGACTCATTGAATCGGATGAATCGATGCAAGGAGTAATCGCCAAAGGCGTTTCCGATGATTATGATTGGAAGTTTATTCAGGATGCTCTGGTAGAAGGTCGTGTTTTAGAAGCAGCTGACTCGGTGCCGCATATTGTTATATCTCGTTTTATATCGGACCGCATGAAGTTGCGGCTTGGAGACAAGGCGCGGATGATGTTTTTTGATTCACAGGGCGATAACCATCGGCAGCGAAGTTTTCGTGTCTGTGGCATATTTGATACAGGCCTAGAAGATTTTGATAAGCAATTCGTTTTTGTTGATTTGAAGGATGTTCAGAAACTTTATGGATGGGGATTGCGAGTTGGAATTACAGCGGATACTGTTGCTGTAAATGATTCAGTTTCTATATATGCCTTGGCTTCGGGCGGGGATGGAGAACATGATTTTCGATGGAGTAATCAGGATTGGAAAGGACCGGGCCCTCACCGAATGGCCATATACTCGGACACCTCTCTGCAATTAATCGTAACGGATTTATCTGACACAAAACCTGCTATTGCTCATATGGAGTGGGAGCAGCTGGAGGATACTCCGGGTGCCTTTCATTTGAAATCCGATATCACTAATTCCGACGTTGATTATGTGGGAGGGTATGAAGTAAATATTGAGAACTACGATGATTTGTGGGAGAGTCAGGATGAATTGCAAGCGATTGTAACGTCTCATTTCCTGCAGGTCCAGAAAATAACTGATCGCAATCAAGATATTTTTGCGTGGCTTGAAATGCTCGATATCAATGTCGCAATTATCATTCTGCTAATGGTGGTGGTTTCTATTGTGAATATGACATCAGCTCTGCTTATCATTATTCTGGAGCGGCAATCCATGATTGGTGTATTGAAAGCAATGGGAATTACGGATGGTGCAGTAATGCGCATTTTTGTTCAGAATGCAGCCTGGATAATCGGTAAAGGAATGTTGATTGGTAATTTACTGGGTATTTCGCTTGCATTCGCCCAATGGAAATGGTCACTAATTTCACTCGACCCGAAGAATTACTATCTCGACACAGTGCCTGTAAAATTTGATTTGGGCAATATGCTCTTGTTAGACGGAGCTACCCTTTTCATTTGTGTTTTAGCTATGTTAATGCCGGCTTTATACGTGTTGAAAATTTCACCTATTCGCGCAATTCGATTCAATTAGGCGCACTATTTAAAAAAAATCTTTTGTATGAACTATCACGAAAATATTTTAAGCACCATCGGAAATACTCCGCTTGTAAAGATTAATCGCATTACTTCAGAAATTCCCGCGCTGGTGCTTGCGAAAATCGAGTGCATAAATCCCGGCAACAGCATCAAAGACCGAATGGCTTTGAAAATGATTGAAGACGCGGAACGCTCAGGCACCTTAAAACCGGGAGGTACCATCATTGAGGGTACTAGTGGTAATACAGGAATGGGTCTGGCGATTGCATCTGTAATAAAAGGGTATAAGTGCATTTTTACCTCTACCGACAAGCAATCGAAAGAGAAGTTCGATGCATTGCGCGCATTTGGAGCAGAGGTAATTGTATGTCCTACCAATGTGGACCCGGAAGATCCACGATCGTATTATAGCGTATCAAGTCGGTTGGTGAATGAAGTGCCGAATTCATGGAAGGCTAATCAGTATGACAACCCCAGCAATGCGCAGGCGCATTATGAAACGACCGGTCCGGAGATTTGGCAGCAAACAGAGGGTAAAATAACGCACTTAGTGGTAGGTGTTGGAACAGGCGGTACTATATGTGGTGTTGCTCGCTATCTCAAGGAAAGAAATCCGAACATTCAGATTCTTGGTATCGATACATATGGTTCCGTTTTCAAGAAGTTGAAAGAAACCGGCGAGTTCGACAAAAACGAAATATATCCTTATATCACTGAAGGTATCGGCGAAGATTTTGTGCCTGAGAATGTGAATATGGATCTCATCGATCATTTCGAAAAGGTTACCGATAAGGACGCGGCAGTGATGACACGTCGCATTGCACGGGAAGAAGCCATTTTCGCCGGAAACAGCGCAGGAAGTGCTATGGCCGGATTGCTTCAAATGAAAGATCGCTTCAAGCAGGGCGATGTTGTGGTTGTGATTTTTCATGATCACGGCACACGCTATTTGGGTAAGATGTACAACGATGAATGGATGCGCGATCGCGGGTTTTTGAAGGAGGAAAGAAAGACCGCGCGCGATTTAATAGCCGGTCATCTCGATAAGCCCCTTGTAACAATCGGTAGCGGTGAACTGGTGAGTCATGCGATAGAGAAAATGAAGAAGTTTGGAATATCTCAAATTCCTGTTATCAAGGATGAGCATATCGCCGGATTTGTTGACGAGACGCGCTTATATCAGAGTATGTTGGCTGATGCCGGAAATCTGAACAAAAAAATTGAGGAGCTCATGGGGCCGGCGCTCCCCGTGGTTTCTGAAGATGAATCGATTGATTCTCTTTCGAAATTAATTAGTAAAGAGGTGCCTGCAATCCTTGTGAAACTGCAAAGCGGTAAATTTCATATCATCACGAAATACGACATCATTCAAAGCCTATCCTAATCAAAATGTGATGGAGGTAGTTAGCTTGATGGCAAGATTTTCTTTTATAGTAGGAAGGGCATAGGTACCATATCGGTAGTATGCCCCAATTCCAAAGCCGCTGATACCCGAAACAAGCAGGTTGTCGAATTGAATGCCGCTTTCGAAGTATCCTTTTTCAGCTTGTGAAAATGAAAAGGTGTGATTCGCTTTGTATTTGAAATCGCCCCACAACATGCTGTGAGCGATCACTGCTACTGGTTTGAATTTTCCTTTGAATAGATTGAATGGTCTGAATGAATGGCGTATATGCGCAGCCGCATATCTAGAATGTATGAACTCGTTGGTTCGCATGGTTTGAAATGAACCTGTAGCCACAATGGTGAATTTATCATACGTTCCTTCCGCGTTGTATAGAAGCGATAAT
>JAURKF010000118.1 GCA_030831885.1 Flavobacteriales bacterium | reverse complement strand
TGTGTGTTACCGTCGCGATGTAATGGCTGTGCTAAACATGGTGCGCAAGGGCATGTTTGGCGAGCTAGTGCATGCCCAGGGTGGCTACGAACACGATTTGCGGGGTGTGCTTTTCAACGATGGGCAAACGGCTTATAACTCGGGGGTTGAGTATGGTGCGAAGGGATATAGCGAAGCAAAATGGCGCACGAATCATTACGTAAATCGAAATGGTGAACTGTATCCAACGCATGGCTTGGGCCCTGTTGCTGTAATGCTCAATATTAATCGGGGTAATCGATTGATGCGTCTATCTTCTTTTGCCAGCAAAGCGCGTGGATTACATGATTATATTCTCAAGCATGATAAGGGCGGGAAATCGCACCCAAATGCATCGGTACAATTCAAGCAAGGTGATGTGGTTACCACACAGATACAATGCGCTAACGGTGAAACTATTTTACTTACCCACGATACTTCATTGCAGCGTCCGTATAACTTGGGATTCCGTGTACAAGGCACGCATGGTTTGTGGCAAGACTTCGGTTGGGGCGATCCCGAGCAGGGGTTTGTTTATTTCGAGAAGGAAATGAAGCATAACCATCGTTGGGATAATTCAAAGGATTGGCTTGAACAAAATGATCATACTTTTTGGAAACGATTTTCAAAGGAAGCTGAGTCCGCAGGACATGGAGGCATGGATTTTTTTGTGCTTAATGCGTTTATTGAGTGCATCAAATTGAAAAAGCCCTTCCCGCTGGATATTTACGACTTAGCCACATGGTATGCTATCACTCCGCTATCAGAGGAATCGGTCGCCAACAACGGTGCAGTACAGGAAATCCCGGATTTCACGGGCGGTACATGGAGTTCACGAGTTCCTGTGTTTGCCTTTGATGATTCGTATTGATGGTAGTTTAACGTGTGGAGCGTTATGAATGATCACGCAGTTGGAGATGATTTCTTCTTGTAATCGCCTTCATACCCATAGCCATACCCGTATCCATACCCATATCCGTAACCATAACCGCGCATTGCTTTGAATCGGTTGAGTACGATTCCCATGCGTGGCAATCGTTTTTCGTCGTGCAGGGCTTGAATAATCTCAAGTTGCGTTTTACGAATCAGTTTGGAATTGATGATGTAGACGAAACAATCCATTCCCTGCGAAATGTGATAGGCATCTGAAACTAGTCCGATAGGAGCAGTGTCAACTACAATACAATCATAGGATTTCTTAAGCTCCTCCAGCAATTCTTTAAAACGATTGCTCATGAGCATTTCAGACGGATTGGGAGGCAAGGGACCGGATGCTATAAGATCGAAATGAAAAGTATCATTTCCGGTTAATGTTACTTCGCTGATAGATGCCTGCGGCTTTGCAAGGAAATAACTTAATCCTTTCGCATCCTCGACTTTCAAATAACTCGCAAGCTTCGGGTGACGTAAATCGGTGCCGATGAGAATGGTCTTCTTTCCTGCGAAATGAAGTGATTCCGCGAGGTTGATGGAGAGGAATGATTTTCCTTCTTTGCCAATGGTAGAGGTAACACCAATTACCCTTGGGCCATCGGGCACACCCGTGCACAAATAATCAATATTCGTTCGGAGTAAGCGGAACGATTCGGAATTGATGGAACGATCGGTATTGCTGTAAATGAGATGTGAAGACTTGACTTTCATTTCAGGAATTTCACCCAGGTAGGGTACCGTCAAGTGCTGCAGATCTTTTTTGCTCTTTACTTTAGTGTTGAGCAATTCAATAAGGTAGAGTAATATGATTGGCAGCAACAATCCGGCAAGGCCGCTCACTCCGTAAATGAGCGGATATTTCGGGCTGATTTTCTTTCTGTTCGAATAGGCGGGGTCAATTGTTTTCGCATTAGCGACCGTAACGGCGAGTGCTATGTTTGTTTCTTCACGTTTTTGCAAAAGATACAAGTAGAGCGATTCTTTAATTTGTTGTTGTCGTTGTATATCACGGAAAGCACGCTCAAAGGTGGGAACATCCTGAATCTTGCTATTTATTCCTCGGGCATATTTGTTAAGGCCGTTTAGCTTAATGTTCAGACCTTTCAACGTATTCTCAAAGCTTGAACGCAACGAGTTGCGCAGTTTGTTGAGTTCGGGTTCAAGGGCCACAGTTGCCGGATTCTTTTCGCCGGCCGTTGCTTTCAGTCGATTGTGCTCGAGCACCAGTTTATTATATTCCCATATCATGAAATTGACCGACTCGTCCTTGAGGCCCAGGTTCGCGGGGAGCAAATCTTCAATCGTGTTGCGATTGTTCATCTCTTCCAGCAAGAACTTGTGAAGGGAGATTTCATTTTCACATTCCAGAATTTCCTGTTCCGCATTGATGCCCGAGCTCACCATGAGGTCGGCTTCTGAGCTTATGTCGGTAAGTTTATTTTCACGCTTAAAGCTTTCTACTTCTCCTTCCACGGCTGCCAGTTCGTCGGTTATGAACTGAATGCGCTCATTGATGAAGTTGGCCGTGTTTCGACTTATTTGATTTTTGTCTTCAATTGCATGCTTGTTGTGAATCGCAATGAGAGTATTTAGCACTGCAGCGGCGCGGTCGTGAAGTGCATCCCGGAATACCAGTTTGAGTACGCTGGCATCCTTATTAACGGGCGTTATTTTTAAATTATCCTGAAACTCTATAGCCAATTTTTCCGGTGATACTATCTCGGTTCTGAAATCTCGGTTCAGGTGTGTAGGATTAAAATGGGAAGTAGTGCGAAAACAGCCGTATCCAAATTCAAAACGCAACGTGTCGCCGAAATGGTGCGAGCTGCTTTCACCGGTTAGTACGTTGGTTAGTTGGTAATCGACATCACTTGTGGGAAGAAGCTTCCACTTGAATTCCTGCGAAGAATCGGGTAGCTCGGCAGTGATGAGCTGAAGTTGAATGGGTGTGTGCTCGAAGCGCTCGTGCATAATAGGCCTTCCAAAGGTGTAATAGCGAACATTCAAATGAAGCTCGTTGATTACTTCCATCATCAGCGAACGAGAATGAAGTATTTCAATTTCATTGTCGAGATCTTGATTGCCGGAAAGAATGCCCAAGTCTTCAAATGCTGAGAGCTCATCACGCAGTGAAGACTTGCCGTTTTTGTCGTCCTTGATAAGCACTGTTGCAGTCGCTTCATACAATGGAACGTTGTATCGCACATATACAAATGCAAGCGCTAGGCATACTGTCAACGAAATCAAAAACCATCGCCAATAAGAAAGGTATTTCAATACGACCTCCCCGAATGAGGGAGCAATGTCGGTGTTCGTTTCTATTGGATTTTCCATGCGGGTTATTTGAAAATAAGTATCAGCGTGGTAACTACGAGGGAAAGGCTTGATATTACTACACCGTAATTGGATACATTGATAAGAGAGGAATTACGTTTTGCCTGGTTAGGTTCAACGTAGATAACATCATTTTGCTGAAGGTAGAAAACCGGTGAGGAAAAGAGGCTTTCCTGCGTAAGATCTACTCGATACTCCCTACGTTTTCCATCTTCATCTCGAATTACTGCGACATTCTTTCGTTCGCCTGTTATCAGTAGATCGCCGGCGATACCGAGAGCTTCCAGGATACTAATGCGCTCGTTTGGAATCGTGAAAGTGCCGGGGTTGCGCACTTCGCCAAGCACGGTGACTCGAAAGTTCAGTATGCGAATGGATATGGTAGGGTTGACTATGTATGAGCTTAATTGCTGTTTAATCAGGTCGACCGCTCCTGAACGCGTAAGTCCCGCTACTTTTAGTGCGCCTATTATAGGGAAGTCAATCGTTCCATCGGTGTGTACCAAATATCCCGGGGGCGTGGGTGCACCCTGCGAGTATCCACCTATAAGGTTGTCACCAATTCCCATAGGCATATTGAACATGATGGCCGATTTTTCATCGGTAGCCATCACAAGAATGGAAAGAATATCGTCTGGCTTAATTACAGGGTCGTGTGTTGATTGAGTTGCAAACTCGGTGGCTTTGCCTTGAAAATAAACTAAATCTTTGTGTGTATAGCATGCGGCTAAAAGCACTGAGAGGCTCAACATCCAACAAGCCCGAATCAGATGAATACGAAAAGACTGCATAGTTCAAAAGTAATCAATATTGCTCTAGGCACTGCGCTTGCGCCTCACCACAATATTGTAGATAGCGCGGAAGAAATAGCGCGTATCCGTGAAATAGGGATTTTTTTTCTTCTCGAGTAAATATTCTTCTTCCGCTTTCAACACTTCTTCTACGGAAGGCTTTCTATTGAGTGCCACATAAGGCGGAATGCAACCGGGTTTCTGTGTATTACGCAACTCCTGTAAGTGCGGAGGAATGTCTTCGAAATATCGTGGGCTCACCGGACGTACACCTACCAACTTCATGTCGCCTTTCAATACGTTAATAAGCTGAGGCAGCTCGTCCAGCCAATAGCGCCGCATGATTTTACCCCAAGGCGTCAACCGGAAGTCATCTGCAGGTTTACCGCTAGGGGCATATCCATTTTGTTTCAAAACATAGTCTTGCAAATATTCCGAATACGGATGCATAGTGCGGAACTTCAGTACATTGAAGATCTTACCACCTTTGCCAAT
>JAURKF010000117.1 GCA_030831885.1 Flavobacteriales bacterium | reverse complement strand
TGCTCACCGCACAAGATGGCACATCATGGCAATGGACTGTGAACGGCGCGGAAGCAGCAACTACGCAAAGCATCACAGCAGGGGTGGATGGCAACTATCAAGTGGTGATCACCAACGAATTCGGATGCACAGCAGAAAGCGATGTGATAGAAATGGATATCACCAGCACGCTTGAGTTCTCTTTGTCAAGCCTTTCGTTCTATCCGAACCCCATGACCAGTTCTGCGCGCCTTGAATTACCACAAGGCACATTCGACATCGCATTGTATGACATGACGGGTTCATGTGTGCGTGCGATGCAAAACCAACAGGGAGTCGCCATCATCGAGCGCGAGTCACTGGCGAGTGGTGTGTATCAGGTGCGCATAACACAAGGAGGTCACAGCACAAGTGTGCGGTTGGTGATTGAATAATCTGAAAGACTAGTTACTAAACTAGGCGTTTTTTACAGAAGGAGGCCGTTCGCTCAATGCGGGCGGCCTTTTTTTTGCGGACCCCGAGCACGGTCGAGGAGTGATTCCATTTTTGTCCGATTTGGTACAATTTGGAGTGCTATTCCATTTTTGTCTATTTTTGTCAAAAATGGAACCTATGATACGGCGCGACATTCTACCTTATGCACAGCACTGCTTGAAACAATTCCGAGCGCTGTGTATTATCGGGCCTCGGCAGAGCGGTAAAACTACACTCAGCAAGTTGCTACTCAAAAAGCCCTATGTCAACTTTGAAAACCCCACAACGCAAGCACTATTCGAAGCGGACCCTTCGGGATTTGTGGCAAAGTACAGTTCAGGGGCCATTTTCGATGAGGTGCAACGCGTTCCCAATTTGCTTCGGCTGATGCAAGAGGTATTGGATAATCAAACCAAACGCGGGCAATTCATCATCACAGGTTCGCAGCAATTGCTCATGCTCGACAGCACGTTGCAATCGCTTGCAGGAAGGGTTGGGTATCTTTCGCTATTGCCGCTGAGTTATGCTGAATTAAGCGGCTCGGGATATGAAAAACCCCAGGTTACCGATTACATATTGAGGGGAGGTTATCCTGAAATATGGGCCGAGAACATTGATGCGGGAGTGTGGCTCAATAGTTACATTCATAGCTATGTGCAGCGCGATGTGCGCAGTATTAAGAACATTTCCAACCTCGCAGCATTCAATAAGTTGCTCATGCTTTGCGCCCATGCCGCCGGACAAATTGTGAATCGTGATGAGCTTGCGCGCCAAGTGGGTGTTGACACAAAGACCATCGAATCTTGGCTCGGTATATTGGAATCGAGCTTTGTCATTTTTTTGATGCGACCCTGGTTTTCGAATAGTAACAAACGCATCGTGAAGAGTCCGAAGCTCTATTTCTACGACACCGGTATCTTATGCCGTCTGCTGAATCTTTCATCCAAGAAAGCATTGTCGGCTCATCCTTCTTATGGGGCTCTTTTCGAAAATTGGGTAATTGCCGAGTTGATGAAAAATCGGTTGAACCGAGGTGAGGCTTCACCACTTCATTTCGTGCGCGATCGCATGGGCAATGAAATCGATGTTGTCTACAACGACGACGGCGTAGAGCGCGGCTTAGAAATTAAATCGGCGACCAAACTGAACTCGTCTATGTTCAAAAGCATTCTGTTTTGGCAGCGCCACCAGCGCTTCGATAGCGGTCGCATGCTCTATGGCGGCACAACGCACCAAGAAGGCATGAATGGCAGTCAGGTTATTCCTTGGTGTGATGTGACGGGGCTGTAAGTGCCCCTGTTTTCGAATTCTCATTATTTCCCCCCGCTTTCTCAATTCGCATTTTCACCGATGACGGGCATGTGCACATTAGTTGCGGGATTTCGACGCAAAAGCCCACGCTGCAGCGTTATCCGGGCTTATACCGCGCAAGCAGCTAACGGTGTGCACCGCGACAGGTGTTCATAAATTACATAACAACCCATGCAGCGCTTACTTCGTTTGTTTTGTTTATATATACAGTTTTGCGGTACTCATTAAAACCTTAATTAATCATTTCTCATGAAAAGAAAATTGTTTTTTGCGCTTTGTTTATTGTTTGCTCTCGGTTCTCAGGCGCAGGCTCAAGTGCCTTCATATGTGCCGACAGATTCGTTGGTGGCTTGGTGGCCATTCAATGGTAACGCGAATGATGAGAGTGGGAATAATCATCATGCAACAGAAACCGATGCGCAATTTATCCCTGACGGTGCGCAAGATCGATTCGGAAACAACAACGGCGCATTACACTTCGATGGCCAGGATGACTTCCTGGAAATTCCTCATCATATTGATTTCAATAGTCTTCCCATATCTTTTAGTTTCTGGCTGAAAACCGATGGCTATTCCTCACAGCAAATCGTCCTAAACAAGTATTGTTGTTCATCTTGGGATGGATGGAATGTTCAGTTCGGTTATTTCGGAGGCCAAGACTCATGGGAGTTCGCGTATTTTCGAGGCGTTTGCCAAGGAATTTTCCAGACTTACTGCAATCCTCAACCCTTTCCCATCAGTAATGGCTTCGATAATGTATGGCACAATTA
>JAURKF010000116.1 GCA_030831885.1 Flavobacteriales bacterium | reverse complement strand
TGTTGGATCTTTCGAGGGCTGGATGAGAAGAATAATGGTGAATCTTTCGATTGATCGATTTCGTCGACTCAAACACGATTTGATTTTGCTCGGTGAGCAAAATGATATTGAAAACTGGGGAGGGGAAGTCGAGGAAGACTCGGATGATTCGGATGAGAATGAGGAGATTTATGATATTACGCCGGAGCAGATCATTGATGCTATGCAGCAATTGACCCCCGCTTATCGTACGGTTTTCAATCTCTATGTGTACGAAGATTACACGCATCAGGACATTGCTGAAGCGTTGGGCATTAGTGTAGGTACTTCCAAGAGTAATTACGCGAAAGCCAAAAAAAACATGAAGAAGTTGCTAATAAAGAATTTGCATACCGCTAAATGAAAAAGAATTTGTCGCCCTTTGAGCGAACTATGAAGGAACGATTGGAGGGACACGAAATGCCTTATGAGCATTCATCGTGGGTCGCTCTTCAGCGCCAAATGGGCCTTGCAAAATCCGGAAGTTCTGTCTGGATTGTGTCGTTGGTATCCACTGTGATGCTTTTATCAGGAGCGGCAATTGCTCTCTACAGGCATCAACATGCGCCTACCGTAGCTCAAAAAGCTTCTATTGATCTTCGCTTTCCAAGTCAAGTGACTGCCACCACTAAAGGTGTATCTCATTTAAGATCGAACCGTTTGGAGCAACCCAAGCCATTGGATACTTCGTCGGCGACTGCTGATGCCAACAATACCGCAGTTTCAGAATTTTCCCTGAGCACAATCGGCGAAAACACTGCTCAAGCTTCCGGCAATGAAAATCCGGTAGTGGTCACTTCCGTATCAGAAAGTTCGAATCCGAAATTTGCAGTAAAGGCGGATAACATCATCGAATTTAGCTGCAACGTTCGTAAAGCCTGCAGAGGAGAAGAAGTTGAATTCCAAACCTCCAATGGGCCAAAGACAGGAAGCTACCTTTGGAATTTCGGAGACGGGCACTTCAGCGATAAAATCAACCCAAAACACAAATTCTCGAAAGCGGGAGATTATGACGTTTCGCTCTCCATTACCAGCGATAATGGTCAAATCAATACTACCGTTGTAAACGACATGATAACCATTGAAGAAGCTCCTGATGCAGATTTCACATGGGAATTCATCAACATCAATCCTTCGTCGCCTGAGGTTCGAATAATCAACCTAAGCGAGGGAGGTAACTCCTTTGAATGGAGCAATGGGACTGAATCAAAAAGTATCCAAGACGGCGCTACTTTCCAGTTGAAAAGTACCGGACGTCAAATGATTGGATTGAATGTCAAAAACCAAGCTGGATGTTCCGATGGGTCTGTCAAGTACATCTCTGTGAATTCAGACTTTGATTTAGGTGCCCCTAAACAATGGTCACCGGCAAAAGGGAATTTCATGCCACAGGGGTTGAAGAAAAATAAGGTTGATTTTGAGATGGTGATCTATACTATGAGTGGTGAAAAAGTCTACGAAACTTCTAACCGTGCCAAAGGATGGGATGGTAAGTTGAGTGGAGGCGCCCAAGCTTCTTCAGGAGAAAACTACACCTATAAGGTGATTGTGACCAACGACCTCACGCAAGAACAAAAATATTTCTTCGGTACTTTCAACGTTTTTCCTTAACCAAAGCTAAACTGTAACCAGTGTGCAGAAAAAAACCGCAACAATTGTTGCGGTTTTTTTATTATTGATTCGGAACAGTGAACTTTTTGTTGATTACTCTCGTACGAGTCTATATGTTAATCAATAAAGTTAAGTAAATTTACCGCCTCTTAAATTGACTTTAGAGCCATTTTTGTGAAGCTAGTCGAAAAACTCATACTTATTCTGCTTCTGTTTCAGGGGGTTTCTTCCTTGTCTCAATTCGTCGTTACGGCATCCGATAGTGACCCATGCAACTGCACCGGTGAAATAAGTTTTCAACCAACGTCCGCTCAGAGTTACTCCTATCAACTTTTCGATGCTGCCGACCTTCCGATCGAATCGGGACAAAATCAAATTGGAAACCTTCAGATTAATGGACTATGTCCGTCGGTTTTTCATATGGTTGTTAGCTATGCAAACGGCACTATAGAAGACGATTACTTCGAGATTTCTGCGGGCGCCTCAACTATCGGAGATGCTCATCGCGTAATACTTTGTTTGGAGGCATATACCAACGGCAGCGGAGGTGCTATTCCCTACGACCTAACTCCGGAACTCACTTCGTTTGTTCCCGGGGGAACATGGTATGCGCCCAATGGGTTAATAATACCCATTGCTGCACTCGGTTCTTTAACAGCGGCAACCATGGAAAGCGGTTGGTATACCTACGTTACCAATTCCGGCGGATGTGACGTTACCTCGGGCGTATTCATACAAGCAAATAATACCGGCCTTACAACAACTTATGTAATCTGTGAGACGTATGAGCCCTTTGCCATGATTGATTTCATGCAAGGAACTCCCGATACCATTGGGCAGTGGTTTGATGCTTCGTTGAATATTGTGCCAGGAGGTATTTACAACCCGGCGGTCATGAACGACGCGCTTTTCACTTATGTAATCGATAACCTGGCGGGCTGCCAGCCGGTTTTCCGAAGTATGT
>JAURKF010000115.1 GCA_030831885.1 Flavobacteriales bacterium | reverse complement strand
GTTTTTTGTGCCTTCAATGAAGTGGTTTCGCTCACTCTTATTAGTTGTTATTGTAAGCACTATTTCGAGTGCAGTTCTCGCTCAATCTCAAGGACGCGAGAATCTTCCTTCATTCGACAGTCGCTACTACCATTTCGGGTTCCTGCTTTCAGCCAACAGCTCGTCTTTTTTCATCGATTACAAGCCCGATTTTACGTTCCAAGATTCTTTGCTCGGTATTGATAATGTGCCACAGGCAGGTTTCAATCTTGCATTATTGGCCTCGTTGAATCCGATTAAAAATGTCAATCTTCGATTTGTTCCCGGACTCTCATTTCAGGACAGAGGTTTGAATTATCGTTATCTAGCGGATGATGGTAAGATTGAAACGTATTTGAAAAGAACAGAGTCGGTATGGTTACAATTTCCCCTGATGCTGAAACTACGAACCAATCGAACAGGCAATTTTGCTGCTTACGGCCTTTTTGGTGGATGCTACGGTATTGATATGCAATCGCAAAAGGACGTTGACGAGGCAATCGCCGGAAAAATTGTAGTGAAACTGCAGAAGACAGATGTAAGCCTTGAGGCTGGCGGGGGGATGGATTTTTTTCTACCTTATTTCAAATTTGGAATTGAGATGAAGACCAGCTTTGGCATGCGCGATATACTTATTCAGGAAGGTAATCAGTTTACCGACCCTATCTCGAAATTGCGAACACGCACCTTTGTGCTTTCATTATGTTTTGAAGGCTAGCTTCTTCACCTCGAATTGTTCATAATACATGTGGTGCTATTAATTAGCCGAAATGCTTTCAGCAGATCTTGCCGTGCATGAAAAAGAAGGCTTTACGATTTATCAAAAGCAAATACACTCTTTCAACATGTGTGTTTCTACTATGGATTACCTTCTTTAATGATATTGACTTGATTTATATTTTCAAATCGAGAAGAGAGGTAGTGGCTCTGAGAAATGAGGTGCAGCGAATGAAAGATGATAATGTCAAAGCAACACAATCGCTGTATGACCTAACTACCAATTCCTACTCCCTTGAGAAATTTGCCCGCGAGAATTATTACATGAAACGCGACAATGAAGAGGTGTACGTTTTTAAAGAACGTCCTGCTGCGGTGAAACAATAACCAACTTGCACGCTGCGTTCCTCACTCTATCCTATAAATCTACCGCGATGCGCAAATTATTAGTATTGCTATCACTCATTTCTCTTAGTGCTTTCATTCGAGCACAAGCCCCTGATAGTTCGTCTAACTTAAAGGTATATATCAATTGTGTCTATTGTTATCAGGACTACGTGAGAACCCAAATTACATGGGCCAATTTTGTGCAGGATCAATTCGTTAGTGATGTTGATTTAACGATTACGAGTTTACCTACTGGTAGTGGTGGAACAGAGTTTTTACTTCAGTTCGCAGGAAAGAAAGCGCTTGCCGGTTTGCGGGATACGATGAGGTTTTCTACAAGTGTTATCAATACGAATAATGAAATTCGGGAAGCTCTGGTCCACAAGATTAAGCTAGGGCTTGTTCGATATGCCGCATGCAGCAGTTCAGGAGATTGCTTGAACATCATGAGCACACTGCAACAGGATAGCGTGGACTTGGGTATTGGAAGCAATCCGGAAGAGGACCCTTGGAATGCATGGGTATTTCGTTTAGGAACGAATGGAAATATCAGCGCCCAGAAGGTGTATCAGTCAGGCTATTTTAACTCGTCTATTTCAGCGTCACAAGTGAAGGAAACTCATAAAGTCTCATTCGATGTTCGAGGCCGCTATAGTGAGCAGCGGTATAATTATTCGGGATTCAACGATACGTATATACTGCGCTCTCAATCCGCCAATGTCAGCTACGTTCATTCCATTAATGACCACTGGTCGGCTGGTGGTTTTGCCTACACCGAGCGCAGTGATTTTAGCAATTACGATTTGTTCCAAAATGTCGCCGCTGCGGTTGAATACAATGTGTTCCCCTATAAGGAGGCACAAACGAAATCTCTCACGATGGTATATCGAGCGGGGTTTACATACTACGATTTTCAGGAGCCAACCATATACAATAAAACCATCGATCGAATTCCCTCGCAGTCATTCACAGTTTCGGCCTCATTTACGAAGGACTGGGGTCAGTTTTCTTCCGGTGTTGAAGGAGCTACCTTTATAGACGATCTCTCTAAGAATCACCTTTTTTTATGGTGCAATCTGGATGTACGCATTTTCAAAGGTCTTTCCGTCAACTCATGGATGAGTTATAGCATTCAGCGTGATCAGGTGAATATCCGCCTCAACGGAGCGTCGCAAGAAGAGGTTCTTCTTCAGCAACAGGAATTGCTTACCGGATATGATTTGAATGCTTATTTGGGAATTAGCTATCGCTTTGGTTCTATTTATAACAATGTGGTAAATCCACGATTCAATTGACAGAATTCAATATAGCTGATCTCATAGCCAACTCGTTGAATTCACCATAAACATCGGCGCGTTTCAATGCAAGCGCGTGGAGCTTGCCGGTTATTGCCTTTTCAATAGGGTCATCATGAAACTCAATTGGATGCGCAGCGCCTTCGTTTACAATTTCTTTTGCATAGTCTCGTGCGGTGCCATAATTCTGAAGAGAAAAGTTAACGATGTCGTGCCCCAATGCATCATAAAATGTAGTCGAGTAGATGCTAATGTGTATGCTCGCTTTTTGAAGCAATGAGCAGAGCGACTGTTCTTGATCGATTATTTCAAATCCGAATTCCTCCAGCTTGCGGTATTCCTGCTTCAATTTTTCCAATGGATGCATTTTAATAACCCATTTCCAGTTGGGATGCTTTTTCATGAGCGGAATCAAGCTCTTCGCATATTCGACGTATTCGGTGTGGAAGTTTTTTTGAGCACAAATGAGCAACAAATTTTCTTTAGGATTTTCTTTTGCCTCCGCGGAAGGCTGCCATAAATAATCACCTGCGACGACTATTTGCGATTCCCTGAACTCACATCCGCGTATCAAAATATCTTTCCAATATGACCCATACACGCAAATGATATCGGGGAAAAATGCATTCTGAACGCCATTGCGAAAGGTCGGTGCGTATTGATAATACAAATCGTTGCCTGCAATTAAGCCATGTTGAAGTTCTATGCTTCGAATATTCAGAATGCGGAGCGCAGCCAACAAGCCCTCGTTGTGATAATGGCTAATGAAAAGTACGGTGCGAGTGGGTTGATTTTTAAAAAGAGCATAGTAAAATCTGAAATCGTCGAAGAAAATGTGCAGTGCGGACAGGATATGCCTTATTTGTTCCTTGCTCCATTGACTGCTTGCACGGGTCAATTGAGCGATGGTATGCACTTCGTGTAACATGCTCAGTTCCGCGCTGTCCGGAGCGCCGTAGTTGCGTGGAATGCAATCTAGCGTTATTTGGTTAGCGAGTCGTGGCTCTGTCTTGCGATTCATTCGGGTCACCTGTGCATCGGGGAAAAGCGATGCAATGCGTTCCATATAGATGGAATGCCAGTTGCCATGTTCATCGGCTACAATGCGAGCCGGATCAATGAAAACAATTTCATTGAGCCCAGGTGCAGATAGGGGAACGCGCAATAAAGCTTTTACACGCAGCAATCCGATATGGGCCCACAATGGCCAGTGCATGTAATTCTTGATAGCCCTGCCATGCGCACCAATTTTCTCGTAGGAGAGAGCGTGCTGAAAAATCTTGAGAAAAGAATAATCCTTTCCGCGGTACAGGCGTTCATCACTCAGCTTTTCTTCGAAAAAGCGATTCAGTTCCTCGAAAGATTGAAGCGTAGTTGTTTCCTGCACGTTGCACTATGGCTTATAGGGTTGTTCAATTGCGGTCTTGAGCGCGGCCGCATCGAACTTATTTCCTTCGATTCCTTCAAATGATTTGATGATGTTACCATTCCATAGGTAGAAAACCCCCGGTGTGCTGGCTCCGCTTCCTAGAAGCGTCCAAAATTTCACGATATCAATAATGTCATATGGTTTTTTGAATCCGGATTCCACGAAAAATTCAGGAATACGCTCAGGCTCTTCATCCATGAATAGGATATAGGTGTCCGGCAATTTCATCTTAGCGGCAAGCGCCTTCAGTTCCTTGGCAGTTTCACGACAGTGCTCGCAACCGGGGGCAAAGAAGCAAAGTATCTTTTTGCCTTCGTTCAGGTTCACCTTTTTGCCACCGATGGTGGTGAATTCGGAAAAGCGAGATTTTACAAGAGGCGGTTGTGCTTCCTCCTCGACTACTACATTATTGGCCTGAATGGCGGATGTGACTACCGTGTTAGCGCTGTCAATTTTAGTTGTAGCACTATCAACAACCGCTACCGGTTCTTCAACTATTTCCTCTATCGCCGGGGTATCGGCAGACGTATTCTCTTCTTTGCATGGACAGAATGGGAATGCGGCAAACATGATGAAGGCGCAAACAGAATAGATGAACATGGGAACCATGAATCGGTTTTTTCCGCGTTCATATTCGTCGGAGGTGCGATAGATATAGAATAGCAATACCAGCGTTAGCACGTTTTTGATGAAAGCCTCAAGCGGTGTCATAGGTATGAGCTGACCAAAGCATCCGCAGTTACCATTCATGGCGCCATGTTTTACCATTTCAATAGAGAGGTGAACGCAAAATGCAACCAGCAGAAAAGCCGTTACGGGAATAACAAAGCGCTTGAGGAAATGACGTTGAAGAATTGCAATGCCAATAGCAGCTTCCAGCGCAATTAGCAAGCGAGAGAAATAAGGGGCATCACACCAGTCGCAAACACCCAAATCGACCAGCTGTTTTTCAAACATCCAAATGGGAAACATTTTGGAAACAGCCGAAACCAAAAACAATATGGAGACAACTACGCGTGCCGTGATAGGAAGGTATTTTTTCATATAGTTTTTATATAGAAGTGATTTTATTTCTTGCTTGACGATGGATATTTTACTCTGTATAGGTTATTGTCAATTGTCCATTGGTAATGGATTTGGTCGCACTGTTCAACGGGTTTACCAAATTGATTTGAAAGGTGGCTTCCAACCTATTGGTACTTTCATTATGTGAAGTGATATTAATGGTGCCGGGTTGTTCGTTTGTAGCCTCCCACGCTACAGCAAGACCGTCGGTATAAAGCATAAAATTGGAATCGGCCGACAACTCGTGACTCCCTGCACTGAGGCTATCGAGCTCGAGGGTTAGGGTTTGCCCCTCGATTGAAATGCCATTTACGGTTAAGAAGGTTCCGAAATCGCCAAATAATGAGGCATTAGCGCAACGCTCAACACCGTCAATGGTCCAACGCAGGGTGCCATTGGGTAGACTGCAAATGATAGGGCTTTCTACCTCCGGTTCTTCTTCGTCTTTGCATGCTGCGAGCAGAAGAGTTAAACTTACAATTGAGAGTGCCGCAAGAAAATTAAAAATTCCTTTTTTCATATACATGGTGATTGGGTCGGCAAATTAGGAGAAAAGCCATAGATACAGATGCAAACGAACGATAATAAGAGTAAATGAATCGTTAAGGGGATTTATGCAACCGACTCAACTCCTGCTCCATACGCTCGGGCACTTTCGTTGAGTAGTCCAATCAATTTCTTCGACATATCGTTGAAGTAACGCTTGGTTCGATAACCAACTACCCATTCAATGCCCCTTACCGCGTTTGTCAGGAACATTTCGTCGGCGGTGAGCAAATTGTGAGGGTTGAGTGTGCACTCATAGACCTTGATTTTGTTCTCAATGGCCAAATTGATGATATTCATGCGCATTGTACCTGCCACACAACCGTCTTCGAGCGTGGGGGTATAAAGCACGCCGTTGGCTACGATAAACAGGTTGCTGGAATTCGATTCGATAATCGAGAGCTTGCTGTTCTGAATGAGTGATTCGTCTAATCCTTTATCCCGCGCATGAATGGCAGCTTGAACATACAACTGACAACTCAGTGTTTTAAATACTGAGAGCTTATTGATTTCCTTTTTGAAGTCCTGAAAAATATCAACCATGCGGCCTTGTTGATTCAATACAAATTCATTGTCGGGCAAGGATTCTGCTTCAATGAAATAGGTCATTTCATCTTGTTTGGGAAGATAGAACCCGGTGGATTTGCGGTAAAAAGTAATTCGCATTCTTCCACCCTGAAAGATCGTATTCCGTTCAAGCAACTCACTTATCTGGCTGCGCAATTGTTCGATTGAAAAATCCGCTGGGGGAATTATTTTCATTGCCTTGGCAGTATCCATTGCTCGGGCAAAATGATTTTCAAGGAATAACGCCTTGCCATTTACAATGCGCATGCTCTCAAAGAAACCGTCGCCAAAACGAAAGGCACGATTGTCTTTGGCAATCGAAGCCTCGGTATAATTTAAAAACTCTCCCTTATGAAAGACAAAGCTCATGGGCTGGGTATTAGTCGAGTGTCATTACAGCTTCCAACAAGCTGCTATTGGTCGGTATCAGAATTCCTCTTACTCCCACTTGTGCCGCGCACTGTATATCACGTTCGCGGTCACCAATCATAACGCTTTTAGTAGGATCAATGAGATACCGTGCCAACGCACGTTCCATCAACAGACGCTCGGGTTTTCTTGTGAGGGAATTTCCGAATTCAGGATGATGCGGTGAGTAAAAGATTCGTTTGATTTCAACACCGTACTTTTGACAAGTGCTAATGAGGTAATCATGTATGGCCGCAACTACGGAGTGGGTATATAAGCCTTTTGCAATGCCTCCCTGGTTGGTGATGATTATGAGCATATAACCCTTGGCCTGCGCGGTTACAAGAGCTTCCATTACGTCGGGCAGTAGAATAAACTCATCAACACTCATAGTGTAATCCCCGGGATCATGATTGATTACTCCGTCACGATCGAGAAAGAGCGCTTTGTTCTTCATAGTCGGTCGTTTGGGGAGGTTTGTTTGCGAATTGTAGCCCAGGCAATAATGAGCGCAGCAAGCATAAGGGCAGCAGCAGTTACAAAAGCTGCTCCCGGAAAATAAAAATTACCTGCAGAGGTGAAGTGGCTGAAAATTCCGGCCATTAGCAAAGGACCGATTATAGATGTTATACTTTGCACGCTGGTAATGATTCCCTGCAGCTCACCCTGAGCGTTTGCAGGGGCCGACTCGCTCATGAGCGATTGAATGGCAGGCCCGTTTATCCCTCCCAGGCAGTAGGGAAGTATAGCAACCATCATCCACGTGCCACTAGTTGCGAATCCAAATCCGGCCATTCCAATGGTATAAAGGGTTAGCCCTATCAGCATGGCCCTTGCATTGCCAATGCGCGAATTCACTACACGCACAAGCACTCCCTGAACGAGAGCCACGATTATGCCTACTGCCATAATCGATACTCCAATTGATTTTTCATCCCAACCAAATTTTAGCATAGTATAGTACTGCCAATTGGTCATAACAGCTTGAGCTCCTAAATACAGCAAAAAGAAAACTGTCAGATAGCCAAGAATTTTGCGGTACTTCATTATGCTCATAAAAGCACCAACCGGATTAGCGCGTTTCCATTCGAATGCGCGTCGACGCTCAATGGGCAACGACTCCGGTAAAATGAAATAACCGTAGAGCCAATTAAGTAATGAGAGAACAGCGCAAGCTATAAAAGGTACGCGCACGCCCCATTGAGCAAGGATACCTCCAACGCCGGGGCCAATGATGAAACCTAAACCAAAAGCGGCACCCAACATCCCGAAGTGTTTGGAGCGGTTGGTGTCATTGCTGATATCAGCTATGTAGGCCGCTGCGGTGGTGTAGCTCGCACCCATTACTCCGGCCATGATGCGACCTGCGAACAGCCAGCTAAGATTGGGCGCAAAGGCCAAAAGCAAAAAGTCAATGCCAAAGCCGAAGAGTGATAAGAGTAGAATAGGCCGGCGCCCGAACCTGTCGCTTAAACTGCCAAGCACAGGCGACATAACAAACTGCATGATGGCAAAGCAGAACATTAACCAACCGCCGATAATGGCTGCATGGCTTTCATCGCAATTCTCCATACTCATAATCAGCCTCGGAAATACAGGGATGATAATGCCAATGCTGATGGAGTCGATAAGAGCCGTGATGAGAATAAATAGGATGCCTGGTTGGCGCGGGGAGGTCATGATCATTGTAAAAAGGCGCCGAAAGATACGCTTATGAACTATTCTTCGGTTGCTTCGTTATCGGTCATCCATTCTTCCTCGAAATCGAAATCAGTGTAATCGTCCAGTTCACGGCGTTCTTTCTTGGTGGGCCTTCCGAGGCCCTTGCGGCGATCGAGGCGGAACTGCATCCGAATCATCTCCAGTTTGGCAAGTTCCTCAGCTGAGGTGACATCTTGGGCATGATTAGGTACCAGTTTCGCTCCAAGCCGGGCTCTTGGGAATGCTAAGGCTTTATAGGAAAAAAGAATAGGGCCCTTTCTAACTGTGAGTACATCACCGATTTTAACTTCCCGACTGGCTTTCACATGGTCGCCGTTCAACCAAACTTTCTCGAGTTTGCACTGCGACGAAGCAAGTGAACGGGTTTTATATACACGTATGCACCAAAGAAATTTGTCGACACGCATAGTTATCAGAAGTCAATCTGGAGGTTGAAGCGCTTGCGCATTGTCTCAAGAGAGGGGTTTTTTTCAACGAGTGCATCAAAGCGTTGCTTGGCCGACATATAGGTCGATTTGATTTCTTCGGGGCGCATGATTTCTACCTTGAAGTCAATACCGCGAATATCGAATTGGGTGCGAAGGAATTCGGCCAATTGATTGCGGTATTCGTTGAAGTACATTTCCTGTGTAGCGCTTGGAAGAGCAATGCGCAGCGTGTTTCCTATACGCAGATCAACTTCGGCTACTTTAAAAGCACTTTGAGCCTGCATGTTGTGCGACATTTTTTCATCGGCAAAACGGTTCCAGGCATCCTGTAATTCAGCTGTAGTGTATTCGCGCGTGGGTTGTTCTTGCGCGATCTCCTCTTGTTGCTCGGCTACTTGCTGCTGTTGTTGTGAGCGTTTTGCAATGACACTTCGAATGCTAACCGACTCAGAGGATTGCAAAATGATGTTTCGCTTGCCCAGCGCCGGAGTTTGCTTGGGAACAGAAGGGGCTGTTATGCTGGTTTCGCTGACAGGGTTGGATTGTGTTTTCGGCATCGCCGCCTCAGCAGAAGGCGGGGTTTCGTTGCGCACGGGAACGCGTACCGCTTTGGCCGGGTTAGTTCCCCGGAACGGCTTCAGTTGGAACTTTTTTTTTTCGCCTTCTCGGTTGTAGAGAATGCTTTCCAGTTTCATAAGCGTCAACTCGACGAGCAGACGCTGATGCTTGCTTGCCCTGAATTGCGTGTCGCATTCATTAATTATCTGAAGTCCCTGAATGAGCAATCGCAAGTCGGATTGCGCGGCTTGTGTCTTATATTTTTCAGCAACCGATTCACTTACTTCCATGAGTGGAATAGTTTGAGCATCCTTACTTACAAGCAGATTGCGGAAATGCCCGCCCAATCCGGTAATGAAATGATGGCCATCAAATCCTTTGTTCAGCACTTCGTCGAACAGAACCAAACAGCCCGCTACGTCTTCGGCGAGGACCAGATCCGTGAGTTTGAAGTAATAATCGTAATCAAGAACATTAAGGTTTTGTATAATAGCCGAATAGGTGAGGTTGCGTCCGCAAAAGGCTACTACCTGGTCGAAGATGGACAGCGCGTCGCGCATAGCACCATCAGCTTTGGTGGCTATTACGTGCAATGCTTCTGCTTCTGCCTGAACGCCTTCCTTGTCTGCGATGGTAGCGAGGTGATCGGCAATATCTTTAATCTTAATGCGATTGAAATCGAATATCTGGCAGCGGCTCAAGATTGTTGGAATAATCTTGTGTTTCTCGGTAGTTGCCAGTATAAATATGGCGTGAACAGGCGGCTCTTCAAGCGTTTTCAAAAAGGCGTTGAAGGCTGCTGATGAAAGCATGTGAACCTCGTCGATGATATAGACCTTGTATTGCCCGGATTGAGGCGGTATGCGCACGCTATCGACAATGGTGCGAATATCATCTACGCTGTTGTTGGAGGCGGCATCGAGTTCAAAAACGTTGAACTGCATGTCGTCTAGATGCTCGCCTATAGCGCCATTTACAGCCTTGGCGAAAATTCTAGCGCAGGTTGTTTTACCTACACCGCGCGGCCCCGTGAACAGGTACGCTTGCGCAATTTGGTTGTTGGCAATAGCACTCTGAAGCGTCGTTGTAATATGCTTTTGTCCGACGACGGTTTCCCAGGTGTCGGGGCGATATTTTCGCGCTGAAACAATGAAGTGCTCTGCCATAGTGGGCAAAGATGCATCGCGGAAGCGCTGCGTAATTCACAATTTTC
>JAURKF010000114.1 GCA_030831885.1 Flavobacteriales bacterium | reverse complement strand
TCTGGCAAAAACTCAGCATCATTGGGAAGAATTCAATCCGGGAAAAAACTATTTGGCATTTCTTGTTTTCCGACGAAAGAAAAATCTTAACTTTCACACATAAATATCCGATTCAATGGACGAAAAAACTTTCTTTGACAAGCTCAAAAATGTAACAGCAACCTACGATCCGGCGTTAGACAAATACACCAACATCGTGTTGTTTCCGAAAAAATTAGAAGAGGCAAATGAAACGCTTCGCAATACGAAGCTGCCGCCGAATTTCCCGAACATAGATTAGTGACGAAGGTCGATAATGTCCCCGAAAGCACTTTACGGATCCTAACAAGCCGCCTATTCAGATTCGTCAATCCGGGTGAGTATGGTTTCCACTAAGCTATCCATACGCGAAAAGGCAAACCACTTCTTTCCCAGATCCTTCACTGACGCACCGATATGATACAACTCTTGAGAATCTATCAGAAGAAATCGATCATGCACTTAAGTCAAACGACGAATTTCTATCCTTTCAAATTGTGAATTGTGTTTTTGCAGGTCGAGTTTTAGGGCAGGAGTAATATGACTCGTACATATTCGCGCTGATACATTCTTGTTTCTCTTTGACAATTGAATCAGCACCGTTTCATCGACGTAATTGTCGATTAAAACGATTGACCTTTTAGCGCGCCTAATCAGCCCATTGAAAAACACGTAAGCATCAAAAATCTGATTCTCGAAAAAAATACAGTGTTGCTTCGGTTGGAGCTCATCAGAAGTTTTTCGCATCAATTTATCAATCTTCAATTCGTGATTATCTATGCGCACCTCTAATGCATCCAACTTGCGAAGTAAAAAATCGCCTTGATAGAGTCTATTCTTTAGGTGCACGAAAACCTGCATAATTTCAATACTCACTGCAACTGCCAAATCTGATTTAAGCACCGCGGAAAGCATTGCAACACCTTGTTCCGTAAACGCAAGAGCAGCATATTTTGTGTTGTGGCCTCTCCCCTTAGTAGAATCGTTCAAGGTCACAATTTGTGATCTTGAAGCAATCGTCTCTTCAAGTGTAAGGCGAATCATAAATTCTTCTTGAAATCAATTTACGTTGCGTTGGACAGCTTGTTTTAGGGCGCGGGTTTCCACAGCGTAGAGTTTCGCAAGTTCACTATCTATAATTACCTGTTTGCCGCGTATGAGAATTATTCGGCTCTCGATGGCATTAACCAACTCTTGTTTCATACCCAAAGCTGAAAACAATGGTCGACATAAAAAACATATAAATAATTCCTGTTATGGGAATAGCAGGAAAAAGGCGCGACAGATGAGGCGAGGTGCGATGTGCGAAGGCACGTACTAACCATAATCCGTAATTCGTAATCTATAATCAAAAAAGGCCGCCCATGTAGGACAGCCTTTTTTTATCGATAACGGAATTCCTATCGAACCACCTGAATAGTTTGCTCAAACGTTTCGCCGACGTGCAACACATAGGTTCCGGCAGCCAATGTTGCTGCATGGATTGTAGTTAGGGTGGAGTTTATTTTCCCGTTGCATACCAATTTACCTGCACCATCGTACAAAGTATAGTTGCTCCCAATTGCCTGAAGTGTCGACCGAATGTTGATTTCGTTCTGAACAGGATTGGGATACACCGCCAATACCGCTTCTGCTTCTTCATAAATTGAAGTAGGTATCACCACCACATCGATACTGATGACATCGCTGGTGCAGTTGGCCTGCGTGGTTTCCTGCACACTCAAGCTACCCAGGCCTGTGGAAGCCCAAAGTACCGTAACGGTCGAAGTTCCTTGCCCGGCGGAAATAACACCATTGGTAATGGTCCATTGGTAGGTGCTCGTGCCGGCACCATCGCAGCTGTAGGTTGTAGGGGTAAGTTCGTTGGGGCCGAGCGGACCGTTGATGGCCGTTAAAGAAATTGCGCACACCACATTCACATCTATCGTAACCGCAGTGCCCGAGCAACCCTCTGCATTGGTCTCAACCACCGTAAGCGCGCCCGCGCCTTCTTCGCCCCACAGCACGGTAATATTGGCCGTGCCTTGTCCCGCAGTAATAACTCCATTGGTAACACTCCATACATAGGTGCTACCTGCGTTATTGTTGCAAGCATACGATGAAGCCGAAAGGGTAACCGGCTCTAACTCACCCGCAATGGAGGTAGGCAACACCGCACAACCAATGTACAAATCTTGAATTTCTTGCTCAGTGAGGGCGCGGTTGTAGATGGCGATGTCATCGATTACGCCAACAAAACCTGTATTGCCAGCTGTATCTCTTCCAAAATAATAAGAACTAAGAATTGTGTTTGTAGGAAGAAAACCGGAATTAATGAAAACGCCATTGACATAAAAGGAATAAACCCCACCTGAAAAAATTACCGCAATATGAAATAGTGAATCAGCAATAGCTTGTTGTACCATTAAAGCATTCCCTACCGTTGAATAGTAAAAGTTGTTGTTACTATTATGTATACCAAAAGAACAGAGATTATTACTTGAATACGTGCCATATCCATAAACCATATGATAAACATTATCTATCAAAGTAGGTTTTGCCCAAAAGCTAATTGACCTATCACTATTACCGCTTGGAAAATTTGCATCGTTTCCGGAAATGTATCCTACCCCATCAAAACTATAAGCAGCGTTCGGCGCACCATTCCTATCCTCCGTCAACGTCGCCCCATTCACCACACCATCATTCCCATTTCCACTTTCATCATTTGCATTGCCATTGAACGGCCACCAGCCCACGAGGCCGTTGGTGGGGACATAGCTTGGTACTTGGGCTGTGGCAACAACGCCCCAAGTGCATACTGCACATGCAGTAAAAAGTAGTTGTTTGAAATTCATGAGTTGAAGAGTTTTTTCTTCTACTCTGCCCCGCAGTAGAGTGGTTATAAAAAATCAGCGTGGGACAGTTATCAAATCTGACGATGAGGTACTAGGAGACCCGTACACAGGAAATGATAAAGCCCACGCTTTGCGTGAGCGCTTATACATCACCCTGTGTACATGAAGATTCCTAGTTTTCATCATCAGGATTTGCTAAACGCAATATGATATGTCAGCCATCGAGGCCGCTTTTGGTTTATTTCATAACCGCGAAGATAGGGAGGAAAAGGGGTAAGGGGTAAAGGATAAGGTATAAGGGAAATGTGCTGCGATGCTATTTCACTACGTCACTATTCACTACTTCACCATTTCACTAGAGAAAGTACTAATTACTAAGTAGAAGTACCGATAGGCCGCTGATATTGGTGGTGGGGAGGTGTGCGGAGGCGGAAGTTGTGGGTGTGGGCTTAGAACCCATCCCCCGGCCCCTTCCCCAAGGGAAGGGGGGAACCTTCTCGTGAAGGTTTGGCATTTCAAATTAACGATCTTGAACCATTAGCTTGCAACTCTGCTGATTTGCGAGAAGGGCATTCCCCTTCCCTCTGGGAAGGGGTTAGGGGATGGGTTGTTCGCCCCAAACAAGCCCTAGCAGCATCGCACAAACGCCGCCAACATAAAGTAGCGCCCTTCCGGTACTTCGTACTTTCTAATTAGTGCTTTCCAGGGTATATCCAAGAAGCCTCGGCATTCGCTCTTCGCACATCGCTCTTCGCCCCTATATTTGTTCCATGAGCAAAATAATCGTCCCCACCGACTTCACCTCTGTTTCAGAAGTGGCTATTCGCTACGCAAGCGAACTGGCAAAGCATACAAAAAGTGAAGTGCACCTCTTGCACATTGTCGAAAAGGAAAGCGAACGCGCCGGTGCCCAGGAGCAAATGAAAAATCAAGCGGCTCAACTGGGTGTGGGTTCCGTTGGCACTATCACAGCCGTGGGTAATATTTTCGAAGACATTCCCGATGCAGCAGAGCGCGAAAACGCAGAGCTCATCGTAATGGGAACACACGGCTTGCGCGGCATGCAGTTCATCGTTGGATCGAATGCACTGCGTGTTGTTTCGGAAGGCAACGTGCCGTTCATCATCGTGCAGGAAGAAACCAAGCGCAGTGCGAACATTCACAAAATTCTCGCCCCGCTCGACTTGCACCAAGAGACCAAGCAGAAGTTGAAAATCGTTGCCGACGTGGCTCAGAAATTCGGTGCTGAAGTGCATCTGGTTTCTCCGAAAGAGAGTGATGAATATCTACACAACAAATTGGCCCGAAATGTTGCCTACTCGGAAGGTTACCTCGAAGAGCGCAAAATTCAATACAAGACAACAGTGACCGACGCGAGCTCGAGTGGCTTCGTGAAAGACCTGC